>LNFJ01000077.1 GCA_001464625.1 Bacteroidia bacterium Ga0077558
TTCACTAAAAAACTTTCTTTAATTCCCGTTTTGGGTATGATAAGTTGTTTTTACCTGATGGCGCAGGAAACACATAAAGTTTGGATGCGGTTTATGATATGGCTGGCAATTGGTTTGGCTATTTATTTCCTGTACAGCTATACCCATAGCAAACTGGCCAAGCAAAAAACAGACAATTAATATAATTCACCCGATTAAATGCCGCTCTGGAGTAATCCGGAGCGGCATTCTTATTTTTGCAATATGAAGTACCAGTTAGGTGATATTGTGTTGATCCTGCACTCCAACGAAGAAGGAACGATAGTTGATTTTATTAATGATAAAATGCTGATGGTAGATGTGAAGGGAGTATCATTTCCTGTGTACATGGATCAGATTGATTTTCCTTATTTCAAACGATTTTCAGAGAAGAAACTTTTTCCCGCTAAAAAGGAAAAGAAATATGTGGATGATGTGCGAAAAGAAAAATCTTCAACAGAAAAAAGAGTGATCGATGGAGTATGGCTTACTTTTTTACCGGTGATGGATATTGATGAGTTTGGAGATACGGTAGTGGAAGAATTGAAACTGCATTTAATCAACCGGACAGAAACTCCTTACAACTTTATATATAAACTCCATTTTTTTGGTAAGCCTGATTTTGAACTAAAGAACACCGTTCAGCCATTCGAGGATTTTTATTTGCATGATGTAGATTTTGCAGACCTGAATGATAGCCCATCTTTTGAATTTGATTTTTCTTTATTAAAACCGGAGAAAACTAAGGCAGATCATTTTGAAGCTTCTGTAAAATTAAAACCCAAACAACTTTTTGCAAAGATCGAAGAACTGAAACAAAAGAACCAGGCTACTTTTTCTCAATTGCTGTTTGAAAATTATCCCGATAAATTGTATGAAGATAGGGTAGAGATGGGAAGACTAGCGGCTGCCGGTTATAAAGTATATGAAGCATCCAAAGCCCGGCAACATTTAGAACCTGCCCGCAGTGTTGTTGACCTGCACATAGAAAAACTAAGCGATGATTGGAAACATCTTAGCAATTACGAAATACTAACACTGCAACTAAAAGCGTTTGAAAAATATTATCAACTTTCCCTTGCACATCATCAACCTACGCTTACAATAATACATGGAGTAGGGGAAGGAGTTTTGAGAGATGAGATACATGATAAGCTTCGCCTAAAGAAAGAAGTAAAGTCTTTTGTGAACCAGTATCATCCGAATTATGGATATGGAGCGACGGAGATTTATTTTCAGTATTAAAAATAAACTTACAGCTTTGGAAAATTTAATGGAAATGTCTGATGAAAGGAGTCAGTTATTTGCTCCTCAAAATTCTAACTACTAAAAAAGAAAGGAACTGTAGAATAGCTAACCAAACAGTTATTATCGTTCCGTAAAATCCAAGAATCCCGAATATAGGAAAGCGTAAGTCAAGTTGATAACCAATGTAAGCAGAAAATGTACAAATAAAACTTACTATGAAGCTTGCAGACACTAATCTCAATAATGCTTTTGAAATTTTCTCCATACACACACTTTATCCTTTAAAAATAATATTTTTTTTTGAAAAATGAGATAAATTATGAACGAATAAATTTGGGTACAAGTCATTGTTAAGTTGGTATCAATATTTATACTTGCCTAATGCTCAAAAGAATTACAGAACGATGAAGTGTGCGACGCAACGAAGCTGATAGTAGTAATGTAGCCCACCCAATAAAAATAATTACCTTCGCAGTGCTACAAGCTAGGCTATCGCTTCTTATTTATTTAGGAGGAGGAAAGTCCGGACAGCGCAGAGCAATGCACCGGTGAAGAGCCGGCTTCCAGACGAAAGTCAGGAAAGAGATAGTGCCACAGAAAATAACTGCCTTCGGGTAAGGGTGAAAATGTGAGGTAAGAGCTCACAGCTTTTGATGGTAACATCATTGGCGGGTAAACCTTGCATGCTGAAATGCCACATATAGTACCGTTTTAAGAACGGCTCGTTCAAGGTACAGGGTAGGCAGCTTGAGTCCAATGTGTAAATGTTGGAACAGATAAATGATAGTCCACGACCTGCCTTTGCTAAAGCTTCGGCGGTCAAGACAGAATCCGGCTTACCGGCTTGTAGCTTTTTTTACCCCAACCCCTAAAGGGACTTTAACCCTACTATTTAAAAAACATTACTGTCTTTAATATTTTTCTTTAGAGAAAATTAAAATTAGAAGAGACGCATTGATCTAAGTCTCCCCTTTAGGGGGACAGGGGGTTTATATACCCAGCAATTTCCATCAACCATGCAATGCCTACATGTATTAGCAAACCTCCCCAAATAGAACGGGTATTATAAATAACAATGCCCAATAATAATCCGCCAAAATAGGAGCTGATACATTCTCCCACTGGCTTTCCAAAGTGAATGGCACAATAAAAGCAAGCCATGGGCAATATGGCATCTTTACCCACCCACTTTACAAATGCAAGAATTAAAAAGCCACGAAAGAAAAGTTCGATGGTAAAAAAATCGCTACCATAAGAAAGTTCAAATAATAATTTGTGCCACCATTGCATACCTTCTGCCTGGTTCAGCGATTCTATTGTTTTTAATTTAGGATACATCATCTGAAAATCTGGTTGAGATGCTGCAAGAGCTATCAACGGAACCATGATCAGTAACATAAGCCAGTATGGTTTCCAGTTTATATTCTTTAAGGTAGTTCCATAGAATGGTTGGTCTTTGTCAAATATCTTCCAGATGATTAATAAAATACTGGCTGTAACAATTAATAGCAATGGCCAGTAAACAATATAGTTCCAGTAGTTATTCCAGTTTATATCATGGGAGAAGTGAATGGCTGGCAGGAAGGCCATTTTAAAAGCGAAGATGGCTGGTGCCAGCAGGAGAAGAAAAAGAAATGGCCGGTCATACTTCTTTTGGTCAGCTAAATAATATAATAACCAGGGCAGGCCAAATGCAGCGAGTAAGATACAATAGCGACTAAAAAGTTTAATCCAGAAAGAATTTTCTTTACTAATGCTTTTATCCAAACCCAAATAATAATTCAGGAAAATAAAAAGGCATAAGACAACTGATACTGTTGCCAGCACCCTTTTGTCTGTTTCGTAAAAATACTTTCGTATATAATTGATTATTTCCTTCATTTAAAAGCGGAAAGTAAAAAATTTTAACCGGTCGTTAAACTTTCTTTATGTGTTAAGTTCCTATGTAGCGTTAAATGAATTTTAAACCAAAAAGTATAGCCATGAAAACTTTATCACTCAACCGGATCACAATCGCTGCTATAGCGATTCTATTTTCCACCATTATTTTTTCCTGTAAAAAGGAAAGCAGTTTTGATGATAATCAAACTGAAATTACCGAAGAGGAAGCTATTGCATTGTCTGACGAAAGCACCCAGACAGAAGCAAGCTTTGATGATGTAGAAGATGTAAGTATGCTTACTGCCGAAGAAGAAGGTGAAGCAAGTGAAGCTACTACCGGAGCTGTTACTGGTTCTGCAGGTACCAGCACTATCAGACCCTATCTTGTCACCTTTGCAGAACTTCGTTTACGTATCGGTTCCTGCGCCACTGTAACAGTTGTTCCTAATAACAACACTTATCCCAAAACTGTTACAATTGATTTTGGTGATGGTTGCCTGGGTGCTGATGGTAAGTTCCGTAAAGGGGCTATTGTTATTCATCTTACTGCTCCCATTCGTCGATCAGGAGCCGTAATGACAATTTCACTACGCAACTTTTTCCTGAACAGAGCTCATATTGAAGGAACTAAGGTATTAAGTAATCTTAGCGAAAATGGCAACATTAAGTTTACTGTGCAGGTGGTAGGCGGTGCTGTTACTTTTCCCAATGGAAGAGGATATCAATACCAAACATTAAAGTATGTAAAACAAATAGAAGGTGGCAATACCCGTCCATTAAGAGATGACGTATATAGCATTGAGGGCAGATCAAAAACAGAATTTAACGGCGGAAAGATTGTCACTTTTAATGCTGAAACACCACTAATAAAAAAGTTTGCCTGCCCATGGATCAGCGATGGGATACTAAAAATGACGGTCAATAATTTTGTAGTGTTTGCGAACTATGCTCCAACTTCAAATGGAGACTGCGACAATAAAGTTTTGCTTACCTGGAATAATGGAAATAATCAACGACTAATAAGTTTACCTTAAACCTGTGAAGCTGGTCATTCTAAAAATGTCCTCTTGCATTTGCAAGAGGACATTTTGATTTTATATAAGCAACTAGTCCAGATAAAGTGTAGCTAAATTCTAATTTGGCAGCTATCTATTCAATATGATGATCAACCAGCGTTAACACTTGTTGTAGCTTTATTGAACGCTGACCCATCGGAGATTTTTCATGAATGTATTTTACTACGCCAAGTCCGGGTTTAAAATAAACTCTGTCTCTGCGATAGTCACGGGCATTTTTTTCAAAGAAGATACAATCGCTGTAAGTATCACCGGAAACCATATAATCGCCTTGTAGCTTAATAGAACGACCCATTGCAGCAGCATCCTGGAAATTGGCCAGGTAACGGATAGAGTCGCCGGCAAAAAGGCTGTAATCTTTTCTTACATCCTTAATTCCCTGTGTAAATAATCTGTCACCGATTTCAAATAAAGAAGAATCATTGGCATATAATAATTCTGGTATACCAGCGTACATATTACTCTGCCACCAAATAAGTCCGTCGTTTAATGATTTGAATTTTGCAGTATAGCGAAGTGTATCAAATTTTACGGTTTGAAATACCCCGTCAGCAAACATCGAATCTTTATACACCCAATAGTTTTTATTGCTTAAAGGGATCAGTCCGCAATTGCTTTGAGAATATTGCACCGCCACCACTGAATCAGTAGAATAGGAGCGGTTAG
>LNFJ01000078.1 GCA_001464625.1 Bacteroidia bacterium Ga0077558
GGGTCTGGTGCTTGTGCGAAAGCATTTGATAAAGCTATAGTCAAAAGGGCAGAGAAAATTAATTTTAATATCATAAAGGAAAATTTATTCTGAAAATTACCAGGTACGACTAAAGATAATTATTTCGTTTATTTTAAACTCATGCCGTTGGTGTTTTTGCCAAACTGTAATGCCCACACTCAACAGCAAACGGCGGTGTAATTGCGAAATTGTAATTGCTGGTTGCTGGTTCAGCAGAACTTGCTTTTTCATACCGCTGGTTTAGGTATTCCAAATTTAATAAAAAGGGGAGTAGGATTATTTGCCGGGCTGTAGTGCTACTATGATCATCTGTTGCGACCGAGGTCTGTTATTTTATTTTTTCCGGGGGGAAGAGAATAAATTATTCACGCCTCATCGGTTGGTAATTCCTATTTAGCATGTCCTAAAAGTATTTCCATCTTATTACGATACAAATCATAATTCAATCCTTAAGGAATCGCATTTGAACTCTCTGGCTCCTGGCGGCAACTTAAGTTTTATTGTATTTCCTGTAAATGAAAGTTCTGGGTCAAAATTATACCCTTTCATATCATTCTTAAAATCAGAAAACTTGCCTCCGGTTTCGCTTTGGAATAGTCTGCCAAATATTATATCGTAATCTCTTTTACTACGGCCACTTGGTGTTCCAACGATATTTTCATTTTCATAAATAGCGATTACACTTCTACCTTCCAAAGTATCCCCATTGGCAAAATGAACAAGATAATATTCGGCCATTGTAGCGTAAAAATATTTATAAACATGATAAACTTTAATGTCGGCGTTTACTTGTCCGTTACAATAAACTACAGCATCGGTTGGTTTGCCAATAAGTCTTGCTGAGCCAGATAGCCATTTTAAAAAAATAGGGTGGTTAATTGAAATTAATGCGATGGTTACAGTAAGAATAAAAAGTAATCCCGCCAATATTTTTATGAATTTGTTGAATTTCATTTAGTCTTGATATTTCATGTGCAACAATTCTAATCTTTTATTAATCGCCACATACCCAAAGGGTTTTCAAATATTTTGTCTCCTTTATTTGGTTGATTGAATTCTTCAGTAATTCTAAATCTTGGAGATTCTGTGTCTTTGCTAAATGTTTGTCCATTTAGTATTGTTGGTTTGTCAACAATTTGGTAATAGCCAAAAATCGAGATTAAAGAAACTGCCTGTTGAAATTCTTCTCCAATTACTATTGTGTCTTTATATCCTAAGTTCTGCATTCCACAAGAATACACCGAGCCGCTTTGGTCTACTATCGAGTCGATAACAAACATTTCATACAAATTGGACTCCTCAAAATTTTCGAGCATCCTAACCCATTTATTTTTTTCAAATGCTTTGCCTGCAGTTTCAATTTTAACTCCAAGCCCACCAGTTTTCAGTATAGCCTCAGTAGCAAAAGCTATGTATCCGGCATCTTCTAAATTTCCTGTTGGACCAGAAATATAAATGACATGTTTGTGGGTTTCAATTTCATCAAGAAAACTCTCAGTTACTCTTGTAACCATGCCAGCATACCTAAAGGCTTTTTTCATATTATTATCAAATTCACAAAACTCAATGCTATAATGCCTTTGCTTTTTAACATTCATAAGAATACCTCCAGCTGCTATATACTCTCCATTTGTCGCATCAACCATAGATAGTATAAATTCATCCCAACTATTCCATGTCCCCGGAATACAAATAATTGTTTCGAAAGGCTTTGGAGTTGAGTCTTGGGGTAAAACCTTTTTTTTGAATGGCCACATAGTAGATTAACTGTTAGATTAAAGCTTGTTAAAATTTTATTTATGTAAACTCTTCTTTCAAATCTACTTAATTCCCTACGCAAAACTGATAAATGACTTGCCCAAAATCAATAGTGCAAATCGCAATTGCCCAGTAGTGAACAGAACGATGAAGAGTGCGACGCAACAGGCGATCCTAGTAGTACTACAGCTGGGAAAACAAAATACAATATGCCTCCTTCGTCGGCACGACAATAGTTCCCGTTCTGTGCATAACCCCTGCAAAATTCTCTCCTTAAAATCCCTTTTTCTACCCTACATTTGCGCAATTTGTTTATATAGAAACCCACTACGAATGTCTGACAAAAAAACTCCCGCCGTTTTATTATTAGCTGATGGAACTATTGCCCACGGTTTTGCCTTTGGTGCCATTGGCACTACTACCGGCGAAATTTGTTTTAATACTGGGATGACGGGCTACCAGGAAGTGTTTACCGACCCTAGTTATTTTGGCCAGATACTCATCATGAACAGTGCCCATATTGGTAACTACGGTGTAAAGGAAGCAGATGTGGAAAGCGACAGTGTAAAAATAAACGGGTTGATCGGCAGAAACCTGGAAGACCAGTATTCGAGAAAAATGGCGAATGGTTCGTTGAATGAATACATGCGGACAAATAATATTGTTTCGATAGAAGGAGTGGACACAAGAGCTTTGGTGGCACATGTTCGTACCAAAGGTGCGATGAACTGCATCATTTCATCGGAGACAACGGATATAGAAGTATTGAAAAAGAAATTGGCAGAAACACCAAATATGGATGGCCTTGAACTTGCTTCAAAGGTAAGTACAAAAGAAACCTACGAAATGGGTGATGCGAATGCTGCCATCCGCATTGCCGTAATGGATTATGGTGTGAAGCGAAATATTTTGAATTGCATGGTGGAGAGAGGTGCGTATGTAAAAGTGTTTCCTGCAAAAACAGCGTTGGAAGAAGTAAAAAAATTTCAACCGCACGGATATTTTATTTCCAACGGTCCCGGTGATCCTGCACCAATGGATTATGCAGTGGCTACACTCAAACAAATATTGAAAGAAGAGAAACCGGTATTTGGAATTTGTTTGGGTCACCAGTTGCTGGCATTGGCGAATGATATTCCTACTTTTAAAATGCACCATGGTCATAGAGGGTTGAACCACCCGGTTAAAAATATTATTTCTGGTCGTTCAGAGATCACTACACAAAATCATGGTTTTGGTGTTGACCCCGAAGCTGTAAAAAAAGCAGGGCATATTGAAATCACTCATGTCAATTTGAATGATCAATCTATTGAAGGCATTCGGGTAAAAGGCAAACCAGCTTTCTCGGTGCAGTATCACCCAGAAGCTACGCCGGGCCCGCATGATAGCCGCTATTTGTTTGATGAGTTTATTGCGTTGATAAAAGAGCAGAAGAACTAATTACTACTTCTCTGTTAACAGATGTTTCACTAACTGTTGTTAGTTATATTCTTTTTCTACAATTCATACCGCTATATAGCAGTTGATACATTCTCATCTTTCTATTGACAAATAACAGCAGTTCCTTTGTGGTATTAAACCAGATCGGAAATGAAAAAGATTACAATCATTGTACTGCTGGCCGGATTTCTTACAGCTTTTACAACCAACAGTTACAATGACCACATTGCAGAAAATGTAAAAGAACTGTACGGTTACCAACTTAAACACAAAGACATTGACCTGAGTGATTTTAACCTTTGGGTTATAACTACTGGTGAAGGATTTGACAGAACATTTATTGCGGAGACAGACAAAGTAGCCCGTCCGGATTTTAATGCAGAGCTAGTAATTGCCGGAAAAGTAGAAACGCTTAATTATTCCTATCGGTTAAAATTCAAAACGATCTTAACGAAAGGCGATGAGATGAATGTGTACTTTTCCGTAAGGAAGGCCGGTGCAGCAAAACAAGGTAACGGGCCATTATCACTGGCAACAGTGGCAAAGAACCAGGGCATTAAAAAAATAAATTTCTTCCACGATAATATATTGGTGAGAACAGTGCCGATTGTTTGGGTGTATTAAACAATAGCCACAATTTTTTTCTCGCAAATACGCTAAGCCGCAAAACTCAAGATCGTAGTTGTATTCTTTGCTCTTTTGCGTCCCTGTCTGCCGACAGGCAGGTTTGCGAGATTTTTTCTTTTATATTCGGGGTATGAAGATCGCCATCATCAACGGCCCCAACCTGAACCTTCTCGGCAAAAGAGAACCGGGCATTTACGGCAGCACTTCTTTTGAAGAGTTTTTAACAGCGCTTAAAAAGAAGTACGCTACAATCGACATTAACTACTTTCAAAGTAATGTAGAAGGTGAAATAGTGAATGAACTACAGCGGGTAGGGTTCGATTATGATGGTATTGTATTGAATGCTGGTGCCTATACGCATACCTCTATTGCCATTGGTGATACGGTGGCTGCTATTAAAACTCCTGTAATTGAAGTACATATTTCCAATGTACATGCACGGGAAGATTTTAGAAAGTTTTCTTACCTCAGTGCAAAAGTTGCAGGCAGCATTGTTGGTTTAGGGTTGAAAGGCTATGAGCTGGCAATTGACTGGTTGGTATCCCGTTAATCTTACTGATTCTTCTCAAATTTGTTTATAATCCTTGTCAGTTGCAATAGTTTTATTAGCAATAATTTTGCCGCATGAAATTACCTTTCACTTACAAAACTGCTGAAGAGGTATTATCTGTTATACAATCTGGTAACAGGGTTTTTGTACAGGGAAGTGCACAAACACCACTGTATCTATTACGGGAGTTAGGTAAACAGGCTCCCCGGCTGCAAGATGTGGAGTTGACTTTTATAACTGTGCAGGGAGATATAGAATTGGATAAACCACAATATGCCAATTCATTTCATATCAATTGCATGTTTGTATCCGGCTCGGTACGCAAAGCTGTGAATGAAGGCCGGGCTGATTTTATTCCTGTTTTTTTAAGTGATATTCCTGATCTGTTCCGCAACGAATTAAAGCTAGATGTTGCATTGGTACAGGTTTCTCCCCCGGATGCTCATGGTTATTGCTCCTTAGGCGTATCGGTGGATATTGCCCGCAGTGCCGTTAATACCGCCCGGCATATTATTGCGCAGGTAAATCCAAGAGTGCCCCGCACACATGGGGATAGTCTTATTCATACTTCCAGATTTAATTCCATGGTGTATCACCAGGAAGAATTACCGGAAGTTGACTATGGTGCAAAAGTGGGAGAGAAGGAATTGACGATCGGAAAAATAATTGCCGGACTCATTGAAGATGGCAGCACCCTGCAAATGGGCATTGGTACTATTCCTGATGCGGTGATGAAATCATTGCACCACCATAGAAATTTAGGTGTGCATACCGAAATGTGCAGCGATGGCATTATTGATTTGTTTGATAATGACATCATCAATAATTCGCAAAAGACCATTCACCCGAATAAAACAGTTACCGGTTTTGCTATTGGTACCCGAAGATTGTATGATTATGTGGATGATAATCCTGCTTTTGTTTTTTTAGATATTGATTACGTAAACGATCCGCATGTTATCCGCCGTAACCCAAAAGTGGTTGCTATCAACAGTGCTATTGAAGTCGATATTACCGGGCAGGTTTGTGCAGACTCCATTGGTTCCTTACAGTATAGTGGCATCGGCGGGCAAATGGATTTTATGCGGGGTGCAGCATTAAGCAAAGGAGGCAAACCGATCATTGCGTTAACGAGTCGTACTGCAAAAGGCATTAACCGGATTGTACCATTTTTAAAACCCGGTGCCGGTGTGGTAACTACCCGTGGACATATTCATTATGTAGTTACTGAATATGGAATGGCTTATTTGTTTGGAAAAAACCTGCGACAAAGAGCCAAATCATTAATTGATATTGCTCATCCTGATGACAGGGAGATGTTGGAAAAAGCCTGCATAGAAAGATTTCAACAGTTTTAAAAATTTCCCACCAAGAGAAAAAGTTCGAGAGGCAATTCCAACCTTTTTAGTTTCTCCATGTTTGTAGTGCCTTTGTCCAAATAACTCTTTCACAGCGGGGAACAAAATTGCTACTGGTACACCACTAAAATCTTGTATAGGTAAACTATCTTTAGTAGAACCATAAACCTGACTGACATGAAGAAGATTTTATTATTCTTATCTCTCTTTTTACCTCTTACATTTTTTGCGCAGCAAACTAAGATGACACCGGTGCAGATCGCCGAACGGAATAAGCCCGGAACAGTAATGATACAGGCGACTTTTAAAGGAACTGTTAGTGCTATTAAGCCGGAGTTTGATACACCGGCATTGGAGGC
>LNFJ01000079.1 GCA_001464625.1 Bacteroidia bacterium Ga0077558
TATTTGTTCATCATTTGCTTTGCTTCAATGCTTAACGTAGCATGTGGCACTGCTCTTAATCTTGCTTTATCAATCAACTTACCGGTAACACGACAGATACCATAGGTTTTATTCTCGATACGCATCATCGCTTTCTCCAGGTGATCGATGAAAGTGATCTGGCGGCTGGCCATCTGGCTCAACTGCTCTCTTTCCATACTTACACTTCCATCTTCCATGGTCATATAGCGACCTTCATCCATATCTCCACCTTCTTCTTTGCGGGTAATTAAACCTTGTAAATAGTTCAGCTCCTTTTTGGCAGCATCTAATTTTTTCTGAATGATTTCTTTGAACTCATTCAAGTCATTATCAGAATAACGCATTGTTGGACCAGTTGATTCGTAAGCCTGCTTATCTAATACAGACTTTGTAAATTCTGGTTCATATTTTACTGAACTCTTCACAGTAGTTTTCGGTATCACCAATTTGGTTGGCTTAGGGGGTTCTTTTTTTATCACAGGTTGTACCTTAGGTTTTATTGATACCAATGATTTGGGATCAACTTGTCCTGGCTTTTTTGGAGCAACAGGTGCTGGTGCCGGAGCAGGTTTAGCTGCAGGAGGCTCAGGTTTTACTGGTGCTTTAGCCACAGGTTTAGGTGCGGGTTTTGCAGCTGCTTTTGGAGCAGGCTTCTTTGCTACTGGTTTTGCAACCGGTTTAGCAGCGGGTTTTTTAGGAGCCGCCTTCCTTTTTGGGGGCGGGTTTGGCAGCCTTTTTAGGAGCCTGTTTTTTCTTACTTGCCATGATTTACCCTTTTTTTGAAACAATCACATTTAATAGAACATCGTTTATGTCAATCTCAGTGCCATTCTCTAGTCCTGAGCTGAATTCTAATGTATCTGCCAGAATTTCGGCGCAAATATAGTCTTTAAACTGAGCCAGCGAATCTTTTAATCCATTGGTTACTGACACCCTCACTTCTATCCTGTCAGTCAGCTCAAAACCATTGTCCTTGCGGATTTTCTGGATGCGGTTCACAAACTCCCTTGCATTTCCTTCGGCTTCCAGTTCTGGAGTAACGGTTACATCTAATGCCACTGTTAAGCTCCCCTTATTCGCTACGGTCCAGCCCGGAATATCCTCACTGCTGATGTCCACATCGGTAATCTGTAATATTACAGGTTCGCCATCAACTGACAAATTATATTGACCTTCTTTTTCTAACAAAGCAATGTCTTCTTGTGTGAATTGCGACAAAGCTGTTGATACGGCTTTCATCTTAGCACCCAATTTTTTGCCAAGGGCAACAAAGTTTGGTTTGATCTTTTTGCTGATAAAAGTATTATCAGGATTTAGATATTCTATTTCTTTGATATTCACTTCAGCTTTTATCAAATCTTCCACTTTCTGTATTTGTTCCTTCATAGAAGCACTCATGACTGGTATTAATACTTTTTGAAGCGGCTGACGAACTTTGATATTAACCTTTTTGCGGAGTGATAGTATTAATGAAGAAGCATCCTGCGCCATTTGCATTCTTTCTTCTAACAATTCATCGATCACCGATTCGTTAGCTACCGGGTAATCTGCATGGTGAACTGATTCTACATTGAAACGGCCGGTTACTTCATTCAGGTTTTGAAAAACTGTATCGCTAAAGAACGGAGAAATTGGTGCAATCAACCGGGTGATTGTTTCTAAACATTCGTACAAGGTTTGATAAGCACAAATTTTATCCTGCTCATATTCGCCTTTCCAGAACCGGCGGCGGCAAAGACGAACATACCAGTTGCTCAAATGCTCATCTACAAAATCTTCTATTACACGACCAGCTTGTGTGGGTTCAAAATCATCCATGTACGCATTGGCTTTCTTCACTACGGTATTAAGCGAGGAAAGAATCCAGCGGTCAATCTCCGGACGTTCTGCCAATGGAATGTATGCTTCTTTAAAAGCAAATCCATCCACATTAGAATACAATGCGAAGAATTGATAGGTATTATATAATGTACCAAAGAACTTGCGTTGCACTTCTTTGATACCATCAAGGTCAAACTTCATGTTGTCCCATGGCGATGCGTTGGTAACGAGATACCATCGTGTAGCATCGGCACCGAAGGTTTCAATAGTTTTGAATGGATCCACCACATTGCCCAACCGTTTACTCATTTTGTTGCCGTTCTTATCCAGCACTAGCCCGTTTGATACACAGGTTTTGTACGCAACACTATCAAACAACATTACAGCCAGTGCATGCAAAGTATAAAACCACCCTCTGGTCTGGTCCACACCTTCTGCGATATAATCTGCCGGGAAACTTTTTTCAAATGTTTCTTTATTCTCGAATGGAAAATGCCATTGGGCATAAGGCATGGCACCGCTATCAAACCAAACGTCGATCAAATCAGGAACCCGTTTCATTGGCTTGCCCGTTTTGCTAACTAGGATGATATCATCAACATATGGTTTGTGTAAATCAAGAATCCCTTCGTGTAAGTAATGTTTGTTTACATCCCCGCCCAATACTTCATTGGCTTTGCGGATGCCGGCATTCAATTCTTCGATGGAACCGATACAAATTTCTTCATCACCTTCTTCAGTTCTCCAAATAGGTAATGGTGTACCCCAAAATCTTGAGCGGCTTAAATTCCAATCCACCACATTCTCTAACCAATTACCAAAACGGCCTTCGCCGGTTGATTTTGGTTTCCAGTTGATGGTTTTATTCAACTCCACCATTCTTTCTTTTACCGCAGTGGTTTTTATGAACCATGCATCCAATGGATAATAAAGAATGGGTTTATCTGTACGCCAGCAATGCGGATAGTTGTGTTCGTATTTTTCAACTTTAAAAGCTCTGTTCTCTTTTTTAAGCTTTACGCTGATGTCAACATTTACATCCACATAGTTCGGGTCGTCTTTATAATTCTTTACATAACGATTGCTGAACTCACCCAATCCATCAACAAATTTTCCTTCCTTATCCACCATTGTTAAGATGCCGATGTTGTATTTTTTTCCAACCTTATAGTCATCTGCACCAAAGGCTGGTGCGGTGTGAACGATACCGGTACCATCTTCTGTAGTAACAAAGCTATCCACCATTACACGAAATGGTTTTGCACCAGGAGTAATTTCTTCAATTACTTTTAATGAATTGGCTTCGTAAGGAAGTAGTTGTTCGTATTCGCAGCCTTCGATGTCTTTTCCTTTGAATTCTATAATTATTGTATAAGGAAGATTCTTACCATCGTTTTTATAAGCAGTAAAATCACCATTTTCGTTTTCTGCTTTAAAGTATTTACCTAACAATGCTTTCGCTAAAACGATATTTACTTCGTTGTGCAAATAGGGATTAACTGTTTTTACCAAAACGTAATCGATATTTCCGCCAACAGTCAAACCCAAATTAGAAGGCAATGTCCATGGAGTAGTCGTCCATGCTACGAAGAAAATCTCGTCACTTGCTCCTTGTGCCTTAAATAAAAACTCACTTTTCTCATTGCGAATCGCCTTAAACATCGCCACCGCACTTGTATCCTTTACATCTTTATAGGTTCCCGGCTGATTCAATTCATGCGAACTTAAACCTGTACCTGCAGCAGGAGAATAAGGCTGGATGCTTACACTTTCATACAGCAATCCTTTTTTATACAACTCACTCAGTATCCACCAGAGTGTTTCAATGTATTCATTTTTGAAAGTGATGTAGGGATCATTCAGATCAACCCAATAACCCATTTTGCGGGTAATATCATCCCACTTGTCTTTATATCTTAGTACCGCTTCCCGGCATTTGGCATTATAATCTTCTACCGAAATTTTCTTACCAATATCTTCTTTGGTGATGCCTAGTTCTTTTTCTACGCCTAACTCGATGGGCAAACCATGAGTATCCCAGCCGCCTTTTCTTTTTACCTGGAAACCTTTCATGGTTTTGTAGCGGCAAACCAGATCTTTCAGGGTTCTGGAAATTACATGGTGGATGCCGGGCATACCATTGGCACTGGGCGGACCTTCATAAAATACAAAAGGAGTAGCCCCTTCCCGAAGGGAAACACTTTTCTCAAATGCCTGTTTTTCAGTCCATTTGGCGAGTATTTCTGCTTCGAAAGCTGGTAAATTTAATCCTGAAAATTCTTTGTATTTCGCTGCCATAGCCGTTTTAAAATGGTGGCGAAGTTACGGAAATAAACTGCCTGTTTAGCCACAGGTTAATTCCGATTTACACAGATAACTTCTGAAAATGCATTAAACCATTTTTTGAAATAGTTAGATACGAAGCAATTTCAAGCCTTCCAGATTTTGGAAGGCTTGAAATTGTCTATCCAATACAATATTTAAAATCTTGCTGTTCCGTCGGCTTGATAAGCTACACGGATTTTGTACTTAATTTTTGTTGGTCTTGTTGGGGGTGTTACCAGATTTCCCAAATCGTCGGCGGGATCGGCAGTTAATACCTCCATTTTGGCGTATTGGCCAGTAGCCGTTTTAAATACAAATGTCTTACCTGCTATTGGAGCGAAAGTACGGGTAGCTGGATTGTATATGTACCAATCTGTTCCTTTTATTGCTTTTTGTGCTACAGTAGTATCATACCTGTAGCCTGTTGCTGGCGCAGTCAAGACTGCATCAAAGGGCTGGTTTACAATCTGTACTCCTGCAATACCTGGGCCACTGGCATTGCTGTTTACTATAAATGTTTCAAAACGCATGGCAAAATCCCACTTGTTACTAGATGAATCAATAAATGGCTTTTCTCCGGCTGATTCAAAACTGAAAAAATTATAATTACCGGTAGTGGCGCTACCATTTACTAAAAAATCTTTCGTTGCTACTTGAGCAGGCACAGGGTCTTTTTCTTTTTCGCAGCTTGTAAAAACGAACACTGCTGCAATAGCCAATAATCCTCTTGTCATGTTAATTAGAATTTATTTTTTTTGAAATGAATAGTGAATACCTGCATACCAGTTTATGCCGGGTATGTTTGGTAAATATTTTGCGTTGGTGCTGTTTAATACATTGTTGACACCAGCTTGTAATTGAAAGCAATTGCTTAGCCTGCGGGTTGCAGCAAGGTTTACTTGTAGTAATCCGGGAGCAAATTCTTCCTTCATATTGGCAAAGCCGTTGCCATCTTTATCAGTAACTCCGAAGCGACTGCGGTAAACAAAACGTAAAGACCCATTCCATTTATCATTTTTTTGAACATAGAAAATCCGCAAGTTGGCCATGTGTCGGCTACGGTTTAGCAAACCGGAATAATCTTCTCTTGTCATTAACCTTGCAGGACCGCTTACTTCATCCCGTCCATATACTTCTTTGTTATTTACTTTTTCTAGCAGGTCTTTATCCGCAGTTAGTAATAATTGGTAACCGCCGCTAATAGTTACACTTTCTTTTTTCCATTGCCAGTTGCTTTCAATCCCTTGGGTATAAGCTCTGTTTATGTTTACATAACTAAATACAGAGGTGCCATTACTGTTAGTAGCCACCGGGATATAGTTAATCAAATTATTTACATCATTTCTAAACAAGTTAATATCAGCTTTTAGTTGCTCGTTTAATTGAACCTGCACGCCTGCATTATAACCGTTAGATACTTCGGGGTTCAGTTTTATTATGCTATTAGCTGCCGGTAAAATAGCAGCAATGATACCAAGGGATTGTTGCTGCTGTAAAAATGGAAGTGAAAATTCATTGCTTCCATAAATACTATAACCTTCAGCCGCATTATTGGTAAAGTTTAAATACAATTGACGGAAATCGGGTGCTTTGAAACCGGAACCAAATGAAGTGCGAATGGCCACTCTATCATTTACTTTATAAAGTATAGCCAGTTTTGGGCTGAGCCTTGCTGTAAAAGCCGTGTTGTAATCATACCGAAGGCCGGAGATAACAGAAATATTTTTAAACTGCTTCCATTCATGTTGTACAAAGGCATGCCACATTTGTTGCTGTTGTTCATTTTTATAACGGGTGGTGTTTACCGTTTGCAAAGTGTAACCTGCCCCGGCTGTAAGCGTATTACTTTCGTTCCAGGAGAAATCGGTCTGATTTTCCGCCCTGTAAAATCCCTGTTTGAAACTATCGTGGTAATATTCTTTATTATTGCTGATACTATCTAGATTCTGCACAAAACTGTAGCCACTGGCCACCAATCGCAAACTGGTTTGCCATTGCTTATTAAAGCGGTGGCTGTAAACAGGATTTAATATAAAATCTTTAGTAATACCTTCTCCATGAACATTGATAACAGGATTATTAATTGCGTAACTGCTTTTCTGCAACCCATAAAAGCCGCGACTGTTAAATACTATTTTGCTTTTATCATTAAACCGAAAAGTTAATTTAACCTGTGCGGTAAGATTTCGGAATGGGTCTAATGTTTTTTCAGGAGTGGTTTTATCCAGCTCATATCCATTACTGCTATTATGATTTAAAAAATAGTATGTAGAAAGTTTATTGTGTGTTGTATTGCAGGAAGAATACACATCGGTATTGAAAAAAGAACCGCTGCGAATACCTGCTGTAAAATTTGTGCCGCTTGCCGGCTCTGTAATAATATTAATTACACCGCCCATAGCCTCACTGCCATATAAACTGGATGAGGGGCCTTTTACCATTTCAATTTTCCGAACATTACCAACCGCAAATCTTGTTAAATCCATGACTCCGCCCTGGCGGCCAATCAATGGCTCTCCATCTAATAATAACAGCGTATGATCAGCTGAAAGCCCCTGCAACTGCACACCGTTACCAAATACACCGCCGCCCACTGCATTACTGCCAGTACCACTTGTAATTAAGATACCGGTTTGCTCTTGTAATATATCATTGAGGCGTAGCGAGCCGCTCTGCCGGATTGTAGATTTTGTAATAATTGAAACGGGTACTGCTACATTGCCTACTTTTCGTTCGGTACGGGTGCCGGTTACCACCACTTCATCTAACTGGCGGTTAGCATTAAAGCCAGTATCAACTTGTGAATAGCCGGGTAAAAAAACTGTTGAAAGAAATAAGATGAAAAGCAGCCGGGTCATAAATTTTAAAATCGGCCACAAATGTCAATCAGAATTATATCCTATTTATCATGAGTTTGTCATAGAAGTAATGTTTTGTAATGTTTGACAAAGTATTGACATTACACAACTACATATCATCGACATACATGATTAACATCATGGTATTAATCATTGTCGACTGTTAAACAAACCTGCGGCTGACTATTAAAGCTTTGCACCAACACTTAAATAGAAAGTTCTTCCATCTGCAGGCATTGCCCCAGGTCCCGGGTAACCACCGGCTCGACGGGTAAAATATCTTTCATCAGTCAAATTGTTGATCCCAGCTTTTTTAATAATTCCTTTTGAGAACTTATAAGTTGCGGTTAGATCAATTATAGTATATACAGGGATCAAACCATATTGTGCATTAGCAGTTGGCGAAGCCGTATTGTTTGCAACACTAAAAGTTTCTCCAGCCCTGCTTAGCTGAGTGGTAAACAAAAAAGATTTATACCCAGCCGTGATACCACCACGAAAAATATGGCCGGGCACATTCTCTACTTTCTTTCCTTTTGTTGCAGCGTCTTTATGATCATTGCCATATTTTGCATTAGTATATACATAGGAGCTAAATAAAATAATGTCAGTAGTATTGATTTTAAAATTGTTTTACAAACAAATGACGCTACTGTATAACAAATCATATTCGGCAATGACATAAATCATGTTGATTTAAAAATTGTTACGCAAATGTGATGTATGAAAAAGGAGCTTCGTCGCTTAACCGGGAAAATTAATTACGCAAAAAGGAAACTGACTTTTTAATGACAATAAAAAAAGGCTGCTCTTTTCAGAACAGCCTTTTTTATCGGGATTTTTTTTATTAATCTACTATTACAATTCCTTTTGCTTCTACCCTAATTTCTTTCTTAGGCTCAGTAATTTTTGCAATTTCTTCTTTGGATTTTTTTGCATCTTCTGCATAGTGCTTTAATTCAGCTACAGAAGTTGTTTTCATTTTAAGTTCCCCATCAATCACTACTGTTTTACCAGTAGCTGCAACAGGTAAAAAGAATCCATAATCTTTCATTTTCACCATGGCAGTTTCCCCATTGGCTAACTCCAATTTTAACCAACAACCTTTTTTAGGGCATACTTCAGTTATTTTAGCTTTAATTTTTCCATCCACTTTATCATTACCCTCACTCAATTTTGCAACTGCGTCATTGATTGCAACTGCGCCTTCTGTTGTGATTTTTTCGCCATACCATTCACCTGGTTTTGCATCACCAGCAGGAGGTTGTGCATTGGCTATAACAACAAATCCGGCTACTAAAAGGCTTAAGAATACTTTTTTCATATAAATTGTTTTAATAGTTTATAGTAATAGGACTGCAAAGATAGCTTTTAGTCGGAAATAGTTGCCTATTGAGGGATGGCTGGTTTAATAAATTCTACCGGCGGCGCAGAAATTGCGTTTAGAAAGGCCAGCAAATCCCTTATTTCCCGTTTGCTTAGGTCGATTTGTTGTATCAATGGATCATACCGGGCAAAACCACCTTGGTTGTAAACATTCAAAATATCAACGAGAGAATGTTGGCTGCCGTTATGCATCCAGGGACCAGTTTTAACTACATCCCGTAACGAAGGCGTTTTAAACTTTCCTGTATCTGCATCTAAATGCGAAAACATATACAGCCCTTTATCTTTTGAAATCTGGTCTGGAAAAAAGAAACCATTGTTATGAAACTGATTATCGGAAAACATGGCCCCGTTATGACAATTCATACACCTTGCTTTGGTACGAAAGAGATGCAGCCCTTGTAATTCACTTTTAGTTAATGCCTTTTTATTTCCTTCCAAAAATTTATCGAAACTGGTCTTATTGCTTACAACTGTCTTTTCAAATGTTGCAATTGCTTCGGCCATTTTATCCGGGTTGATCTCATCGCTATCAAATGCTTTTTTGAAAAGTTCTTTGTAGCCGTTTATTCGCCGCAGCTTGCGCATTACATCCGGCATATCGCTATGCATTTCTGATGAACTATTAATAGGAGCAAATGCCTGGTCTTGCAAACTACCGGAACGTCCATCCCAAAAAAGTCTTTTATAAAACCAGGTGTTCTGAATAGTCGGGGAATTTCTTTTGTTAATAGCTCCTTCGTGACCCAATGATTTTTCTATTCCATCTGTCCAGTTGAGCTCTGGTTTATGACAAGTAGCACAACTTATTTTTTCAGAACCGCTCAATCTTGTATCAAAGAATAATGCTTTGCCGAGTTCAACAACATTTTTTACCGAATCATTTTGTAAATCAACAGGACTTGCAGGAAGAACAGCTAGCTCTGTCCAATGTACTCCTTCATCAATAAAAGGCTTTGGCCATTCTGAAGAAGGACGGGAATAAATATCCCGAAGACTTTCCTTAGAAAAAGAAATATTAAGGGTAACAGCTACTGTCAATACTATAATAACGATCCACTTTCTCATTAGAAATTAATCAGAAGTATAATTATTAAATAAAACCTCTACAGTTTTTTGCTCCACAACGACAAGGTAATTTTCCTTCATGATGTGTTTCCCCGTAATCGCAACTCAACTCCTGCCCTTTCTTAATATTCTTCAATGCATAAAATTCTACCCTGGTTTTCATCACTCTCAAATATGTATTGGGGTCGCAGGAATGATTGATAAAACGCATATCATTTGGATTGGCAGATGCATTCAATGCCAGATCATCATCGAGCTCTACAAGATTAATCACTTTTAAATGCTTAATCAATTTCATCGCCTCTTTCATGGTGATGATGATACCACCAAGGTCGCCAATTTTTTTTCGGGCCGGAATACGCTGTAAAGCATATGCTCCCTTCCCTGCAATTTTGCTCTTAGCGACTTTTACCGGGTAATAAATTTTATATGCTGGTGTAATGATTTGTTTTGGCATTGCTTATTCTTTTATCCAGTTTGTTTTTTCTTCAATTGGTTTTCTTGTAGCACCGGTAGTTGGAATGGCTATTTGACCAATATAAAAAAAACCAAGCAATTTATCTTCTTCCCCCAAACCAAAAAAATCTTTAGCCTGCTCTTTATAGGTAACTCCGCCTGTAGTCCAGTAACCGCCTAATCCATATGCTGTAACAGAAAGATATAAATTTTGCACCGCACAAGACACAGCTTCTATATCTTCAATCTCTGGAATATTTTTGTTATTGGTTCTCTTCATACCAATGGCAATAACATGAGATGCTTTCAATGGATTTTGTTGCAGTTTGCTATAAGTAATTTCTTTAAAACTATCTCCTGCCAGTTCCTTGTATAATTCACTTTGAAAGGCTGCCAGTTTCTTCAAACCATCTCCACTAAAAACCGTAAAATGCCAGGGTTCTTGCTTTCCATGATTAGGCGCCCAGCTGGCATTAATAAGTATCTCCTTAATAATTGCATCGTCTACTTTTTTTCCTGCTTCCAGTTGGTCTGGAAAAGTTGAACGCCGGCTACGGACTAACTCATTGAATAAATCTGGATTCATACATCTATTTTCACAAAAATAAAGGTAGCTGTCTAATTGAGGGCTGCTTTTCTAGTTTATAGATATATTTTGAAAAGAGCAGCTATACAAAAGAAGTAGTCGGGTTCCTTGAACAATTCCAACTATACAAACTCCCGACTAACGACTCCTGACTAAAGACTCAACTTCACTCCTCCATTTATTACAAACCCATCCAGCGGTGCATAAATATCCTTAAATACAGGATTACTGATAGGGCCAGTATAAATGCTTCCATACTTTGTTTGTCTTGCATCTAAGAAATTTTCAAAATTGATATACACAGAAAATTTTTCCCATAGTTTCTCTACCATAAATCCTGTTATCCAATAAGGCTTTCCAGTTGTTCCATCACTTAGCTTTTGCTTGCTGAAATAATAACCTTCTAATCCTACTTTCCATTTTTCATGCACTTCATACATCAATACAGAATTGATGCGATGCTTTGGTGTTAGAAAACTCTCTGTTCTTACAGCTCCTTCATGTAATTCGGCTTGTGTGAATGTATATCCCAAAAACAATTTAAAATCGCTGTAGCCAACTTTGATATTTGTTTCCATCCCTCTGCTGTCAATATGTGCATTTAAGGTGTTAAAACGATAATTATTACCATCGGGTTGTAATAGCATCGGATCATCTATTCTTGTATAAAAGAAAAGGTGGTTGATACTCAAACTCACCCCGTCAAACTTAGTTTTATAGTTTATATCTGCGTTTACACCGTAACTGCGTTCAAGTTTATTTATGTTCTCATCTACTGGCAACACATTTCTATATTGAAGTCTTTCACTTTCTTCCGTAAAGATGGTTGGTGTTTTATATCCTAATCCGCCACCTATTCTTGAAGAAAGCTTTGTTGTGAATTTGAACAAGGCAGACAGTCTCGGTAAGAAAGCGAATCCGTAATCTTTCACATAGTCGCCCCGAAGTCCTGTTTCCAAATGAAACTTCTCGTTTATTTTCAATGTATTTTGAACGAATGTTCCAAAAGTAAGTTGCTGATAGTTTCTTAATGGAGTAGCCGTGAATTTTGTTTCTTTAAAATCGTCCGTCAACAAATTCAACCCTGTTATCCATTCTGATTTCTCACCGTGATTCGCATAGGTAAATTCCGTGAACGTACCGTTTTGAGTGCCTACAAAATCATATCCCGGTGAAGCAATTCCTCTTTTAAAATGATTGAAACTATTTTTAAAAGTAATATGGCTGCATTTTCCAAAATGATGCTCAATACTGAACTGCGTACTATAACGATCTGTATTATTTACTTCATAAAAACCAGCTGGGTTATTGCCTTTTATAAACTGCATATCACCACCGGTTCTTTTTTCTGTTGTGATGTTCGCACCAACTGTCATCGTTGTTTTAGGCGTGAAATACACAAACAATTTTGGATTTACGGTGTAGCGTTCAAATTTTGGAATAGCTGATAACCCAATATCTGCAGGATCATATGCTTTATTGCTATTGCGGGATGCAAAAACTGTCAATCCCGTGTTGCCAAATTTCTTTCCATAAAAACCGCTGGTATTTAATCCACCGGCACCCGTAACATCAAAATGAAATTTTAATTCTTGTTGTTCTTTTGGTGTTTTGGAAATCAGGTTTACCAAACCTGCAATTGCACCGCCACCATATAAGGTAGAAGCGGAGCCTTTTATTACTTCAAATTGTTTCAAGTCCAATGGAGGCGTTTGCAATAATCCTAAACCACTGCTAAATCCTGCATACAACGGAAATCCGTCTTTTAAAACTTGTGTATAGCGTCCATCCAAACCTTGAATGCGTATAGATGAATTAGCAGATGTGGCAGATGTTTGTTGTGTTTGTATGCCGGTGCTCTCCGTTAATACCATTCGTATATCACCTGGTTTCATGTTTGCTTTCTCATCAAGTTCTTCTCCGGCGATAAATTCTACTCTTGTAGGAATGTCTTGAATTGTTCTGCTGCTTCGGGTGGATTGAATGACCACCTCTTCTTCCTCTTCATGCTCTTCTTCCTCTAAAAAAATATCGATAGCATCTGCTGATGCCAAAGGAAATGTAAACTCTTTTTCTGTTTCTGGTCGGCCAACATAGGTAATTTTCACTTTATGAGTTCCGGATGGAATATTATAAAAAATCACTGTTCCGGTACTATCTGCTATGGCCGCTTTATTTAAACCGGGAAATGTAACCGTTGCTCCTGATAATTTCTCTTTATGATGGGCACATTTTATCACAGCTTTAAAACTGTTTTGTGCAAATGAAGTTGCGGCACAGAATAATGCCACAATAACTAAACATATTTTGTTCATTGTTTAATTGATTAATGTTCGTGAAAAAATAAATAACTCCACATAAGGCGGAATGAAAACATTAACCAAGTTTGGGAGGCTGCCAGAAATCATAATGAACATCTGCAACAAATGGATGATTAAACTCTGTGTAAGATTTGAGAGTTGATAAAGGAGCTAGTGTAAAAAAAGCCATGCCTGTATTATCTGTAGCAGTGGCACAACCTTCACAACTAAAAAATGGGGAGCAGCTACCACAATCTTCATCGCCATTTTCATGACTGGCGGTTTGTTCTGTTTTATCATCCGGACAATCATCGAACGAACAGCAAGGAATTGCTGCTAGTAAGATTAAGTAAAGAGCAAGTATGTAGCCCACAAATTTCATTGGGAGCAAAAATACTCTTCAAGGATTGATTTTTATAATGAATGGGAGGATTTATTATCGCAACAGTAGTTCACAAGGCTTCAACCCTGTGTGCTTTTTGAATGCTGTAGAGAAGTGAGAGATAGAAGAATAGCCGAGCAACATGGAAACTTCTGTTACGCTTAATCCTTTTTCGTACAAAAGATATTTAGCATGCTCCATACGTTGGCTTTGGTAGAAATCAAATACCGTGGTACCAAATAATTCCTTGAAGCCTTTTTTAAGGTAACATTCATTGATGGCAACCTTACGACTTAGTTCTTTAATGGTGATTGGCTCTCCTATATGCTGAATTAGAATTTCTCTTGCTTTAATGATCTTGTCCCTGTCGGCTTCATTGGCCAGAAATTTACAATTAACAACATCAATCTGCTTTTCACCAATCATACAATCCAGGCTGTACAATAACAACATCTGGGTTTGCGCATTGATGTAAATATTTTCTAAACTATCGCTGTAGGTATGATTCAATACCCCCTCTAACACCATTCTTGTTTTACCACAGAGCGGTAATATTTTGGTGAAGGAAGAAGCATGGTTGAAGCTCATGATATCATCCGTCAATACTGCGTTACCTTTTCTTGGCTTTACAAATTGACTAAGATGCGTTGGGGAAAATTTGAAACTAACTACATCCACACTGTCTACTCTTTCCATACAGCTTTTTGATGCGCTGAACTGGCACATATCACACTCCGTATTTTTTTTACGGCAGTACACATTTCCGCTAACACAAAAACGTAGTTCGAGATAATTTTCTTTTGGCGATTTTTTCTCGTAGTGGTAGACCATCATGCCCGTATCCTCAATGTTCCATTGTGGGTTGCGGTTATACCGGTTGATAGTATATTGAACCGAACCGGGTATCTGCTGCTCCCTTTCCTGTAGCAATACCAATTGGTCCTGCATCAGGTTTTGCTTGTAGGCCAGCGCCAATATATCCGGGGGATTATGCATGATTGATTGCAAATCTACGATTTCTCCTGTTATTTCAATGTCGCAACGTTGATTTGATGCGTAGTGTCCCTGATTTTTAACAATATATGGCGAAAAAAACTTCTGTTTTTGGGTGTAACGACTAACTTTGCCCGTTCCGGTTATTTAGCCGGAGTTTTTAATTATCTATGATTCACCCTCACACATACATACATCCTAACGCCAGGTTAGCTACTAATGTTAAGATCGACCCGTTTACAGTAATCCACCAGGATGTGGAAATTGGTGACGGAACCTGGATCGGTTCTAATGTAACTATTATGGAAGGGGCGAGAATTGGCAAGAATTGCCGCATTTTTCCGGGAGCTGTTATTGCTGCCGTACCGCAGGATCTAAAATTCCAGGGTGAATATTCCAATGTATATATAGGAGATGGTACAACCATCCGTGAATTTGTAACGGTTAACCGTGGTACCAAAGACAGAGATAAGACGGTAATTGGTAAGAATTGTCTCATCATGGCCTATTGCCACTTTGCCCATGATTGTTTGGTGGGTGATAACTGCATTATGAGCAATAACACACAAGTAGCAGGACATGTTACCATTGGCGATTGGGCTATTATTGGTGGTATGTGTGCCGTACACCAGTTTGTAAAAATCGGACAACATTCTTTTATCAGCGGTGGGTCGCTGGTTGGTAAAGATGTGCCTCCCTATATTAAAGCTGGTCGTACACCACTTTCTTATGCCGGTGTAAATTCAATCGGATTAAAACGAAGGGGCTTTAGCATCGAACGTATCAATCATATTCTCGACATCTACAGGGTGCTTTATAATAAAGGTATGAATACGAGCCAGGCAGTAGAATACATAGAAGAAGAAATGCCGGCTACCGACGAACGGGACGAAATTGTAACTTTTATCCGTGAAAGCGGAAGAGGTATCATCAAACGCTTCACTAAAGGCAGCAACGATGACGATCTACCTATCTGATGCGGGGAAGCGATTCAACCGTGACTGGATCTTCCGTCATTTTACTTACAACTTTGAATCAGGACAATCGTATGCTATAACCGGACCGAATGGGTCGGGGAAGAGTACTTTGTTGCAGAGTTTGAGTGGAGGAATGATGTTGAGTGAAGGAAGTATCAAGTTCGAAGTTGGTAATCAAAAGTCGGAAATTACTACAGAAGATATTTACACCCAGGTGTCGATATGTGCTCCTTACCTGGAAGTAATTGAAGAAATGACGCTGAGAGAATTTCTAGATTTTCACCATGGCTTCAAACCATTTCTTGCTTCCATCAGTACTGATTCAATTATTGCTGCACTTGGTTTGGAAAAAGCAGAGAATAAACAGATCCGTTATTATTCTTCGGGCATGAAGCAGCGGGTAAAACTGGCCCAATGTATTTTTTCTGATACGGCTATTGTTTTATTGGATGAGCCTTGTACCAATCTTGATGTAGATGGTATCGCATTGTATCATCGGCTAATTGCTGAATACTGCAAAGACCGTTTAGTAGTGGTGAGTAGTAATGATGAGGTGGAGTATCAATTTTGTGAGGAGAGAATTAATATTGGGGATTATAAGTAATGAAAAAGCTGTTACTTAATTAAAGACTTTGACTCTTCCTCCTTTATTTGCTGAGCACACTCTGCTCCTATTTGTCCCGCACCTTCTTTATCCTTGTTAAACTCTTTATGGGATTTATATTTTACCAGCATTTTTTCCGATGCGCAGTCACAAAGCTTTGCCACTTGCATGGTGGTAAACATTTTCTGTTCTTCATTACGTTTGGTAAAATCTCCAAGACAATCATTTACCAATGCATCCTTTGTCCAGGAATCTTTATCCGCACAACCAATAAGTGAAAGAATAATAACTGATAAAAAAAGCTTTTTCATTTTTATTAGTTTGCTCGTCAGACCGGAGTCGATCAGACGAATGTTAACGCTGACTTGCGATTAATAAATTGAGATCGGTGTATTTTAAATCGAATCGTTGGCTCAAGTAAAAATTCGTCAGCGAACCCTTAAATAAATAAATACCGCTGCGCAAATGTATCTGGTGCCAGAGCAGGTTTTCAAATCCACCTTCTTCCCCGGCTTCCAACAATAAAGGCATCAACACATTGCTGATAGCTTGCGAGGCAGTGCGGGAAAATCCAGAAGGAATATTCGGAACACAATAATGTATCACTCCATATTTCAAAAAAATAGGATGCTCATGCGAAGTAATCTCAGACGTTTCAAAACAACCACCCCGGTCAATGCTAACATCAATCACCACAGAACCGGGTCGCATATTGCTTACCATTTCTTCTGTTACCACCATAGGTGTACGGCCAGTTTCAGAACCTAATGCACCTACAGCAACTTCGCAAGTTTTTAATTGCTTGGCCAGCAAGCGGGGTTCTATTACCGAAGTCCACATTCTTTGCCCCACATTGGTTTGCAATCTTTTTAGTCGATACACACTATTGTCAAACACTTTTACCGAAGCACCTAATGCTAAAGCGGCTCTTGCTGCATACTCACCCACTATGCCTGCGCCGATGATAATAACTTTTGTAGGAGCAATGCCCGATATACCTCCCAACAATACTCCTTTTCCATGATTAGCAGAGCCAAGATATTGCGCTGCTATTAACATCACTGCACTTCCAGCAATCTCACTCATACTGCGAACTATGGGATAGCTATCACTGTCATCTTTTAAATTCTCAAATGAAATAGCTGTGATTCTTTTCTCCATCATCTTCTCCAGTATTTCTGCTTTCATTACTGAAAGATGAATAGGAGAAATGATTATTTGATTTAATTGAATTAAGGGTAAATCTTCTTCAATAATTGGTGCACTTTTTACCAGCAAAGGGGCTTTAAAAACAGTTTCTCGATCATATACGATCTTTGCGCCAGCTTCGCTGTAATCTTTATCCCGGTAGTGAGAAGCTTCACCTGCATTGTGTTCAATCATCACCTGGTGACCATTGCTTATCAATACACTCACCGCATCCGGTGTTAATGCAATACGATTTTCCTGGAATGCAATTTCTTTGGGAATGCCGATCATCATGCCTTCGGCCTTTGGCTTTATATCAAGCGTCTCTTCTAAAGTTTCGTAGCTGAAAGAAGTAGATATTTTTGGCTTTTGCTGGCTCATTTGAAAGTTTTGGGTTTTCAGTTACGAGTTGCTTAAAAATTAAACCCTCATCGCTGTTTCAAATGTACTTAATTATCAGCGATTTTTAGTCGCCTTGTGGTGCTGTTAATCAACTCTATGTACACATGTAGCACATCCTCCGGAAATATACCCGGTGCCTTTTCCGGCCATTCTACCAAACAGATATGCCCACTGAATAAAGCATCTTCCACTCCTGTCCGCAGTGCTTCTTCTTCATCTTTTAGCCGGTAAAGGTCCATGTGAAAAAGAACCTTTTTTGTTCCTTCACAATCGTAGGCGTATTCATTAATAATTGAAAAGGTTGGGCTGCCTACAACATCCTTCACACCTTTTGCATCACAAAGTGCATGGATAAAAGTGGTTTTACCGGCTCCCATTTGTCCATGTAAGGCAAAAACTTTTTTGCCTTCAACTGCTTTCCAGAACTGATTGGCAACCTCGCCAATATTATCAAGGGAAAAAGTCCATTCCATAGTGCAAATTTAAGCAAAGAGCATGTATGGGTGACACAGACTTGAACCATCCCAACCCTTGTTTGCAACTTCGTTGTTATAGTATTTCGGTATTCGAAAAGAAGGCCTTGTTAGTTTAGGTAAATTTGTACCATGGAAAAAGTACAATGGAAAGTAGAAGGAATGGATTGTACCACCTGTGCACTCAACATTCATAAATACCTGGAAAAGCAGGGTATGAAGAATGTAAAAGTAAATTTTGCAACAGGCGATGTGATATTTGATGCTGAAGCAACATTTCCTGAAGAAAAAATAAATAAAGGCATTACTGATCTCGGCTATAAAGTAATGGATGGGCATGAACATTCACATGGCCATAGTCATGATGAAAAAAGTTCTATTAAATTCCTCTCTTCTCATTTACAACGTTTTTGGTTCTGTCTTCCTTTTACAGCAATCCTGATGCTTCATATGATTCCGGGTTTGCACATTCATTGGCTGATGAATCATTGGGTGCAACTGGCATTAACAATTCCTGTGTACCTAGTTGGTATGAGTGTTTTTGGCAAGAGTGCCTGGAAAAGTATCCGCAACAGAATGCCCAACATGAATGTGCTGATAGCAATCGGTGCTACAGCTGCATTTATTTACAGTTTGTATGGCAGCTTATCCGGCCAGCCTGCGCAGTATATGTTTTATGAAACTGCTGCCACTATTATTACCTTAGTTTTTCTGGGCAATTATTTAGAAGATGCTTCTATTGCTTCTACGCAAAGGGAACTGAACAAACTGGCCAAATCGCAAAAGGTAATGGCTAATATGATTGCTTTTGATGATGAGCATAAAGAACAAATTTTTCCGGTAGAAAATACGGCATTACGGGTTGGCGATCTGATCCTGATAAAAAGTGGAGAACAAGTTCCTATCGATTGTAAAATTTTATGGGGAGATGTACAGGTAAATGAAGCGATCGTAACCGGCGAAAGTGCACCTGTACATAAAATTGCAAAAGACAAATTGATTGGCGGCAGCCTTATCAGCGATGGAACAGTAAAGGCACAAGTAACTGCTGTTGGTAACGACACTGTTTTATCCGGCATTTTAAACTTAGTAAAGCAGGCACAGGGAGAAAAACCACCTGTGCAGCAAATGGCCGATAAAATCAGTGCCATATTTATTCCTATTGTGTTAGGCATTGCAGCTCTTACATTTATTGCCAACTGGATCATCCTACAAGATTTTACTCAGGCACTAATGCGCAGCATTGCTGTTTTGGTAATTGCCTGCCCATGTGCAATGGGATTAGCCACACCTGCAGCCATTGCAGTTGGATTAGGCAGAGCTGCTAAAACCGGAATTTTATTTCGTAATGCTACAAGCCTCGAATCATTTAAAGACATCAAACAAGTAGTGTTTGACAAAACAGGAACATTAACAACGGGGAAGTTTATTGTTTCTGGCTTTGAGTCTTTGGCTAGCGATGAAACTAAATTTAAAAATATCGTTTACAGTCTTGAAAAATATTCCAATCACCCTATTGCAAAAGCCATCACCAACGAATGGAAAACAAAAGATGAAATTCGCTGGAAGAAAATTGAAGAAATAAAAGGAATGGGTATGCAGGCAGAAGATATGGAAGGCAATCAATTTACTGCCAGCTCATACAAATCGGTAGAAGGTTTAACAAAGGACGACACACATAATGTTTATGTGACCAGGAATGGAGCATTACTGGGTTGGATTGATGTAAAAGATGAAATAAGACCAGAAGCAAAAGAAGTGATTACTTATCTGCACAGCAAAAACATTGAAACCATTTTATTAAGTGGCGACCGCTTAGCAAAATGCCAGCAGTTAGCCGCACAACTTGGCATTGATACTGTTTTTGCAGAACAAACGCCGGAGCAAAAGCTGGCGAAAATTGATGAGCTGAATACAAAGGTTCCTACTGCAATGGTAGGCGATGGCATTAATGATGCGCCTGCATTGGCAAAAGCAACCATTGGCATCTCAATGAATGATGCTTCGCAAATCGCCATGCAAAGTGCACAGGTTGTATTAATGAATCATGGATTAAAGAATTTGCCTACTGCATTGGGATTGGGCAAGCATACATACCTCACTATCAAACAAAATTTATTCTGGGCATTTGCCTATAATATTATTGCTATTCCTGTAGCAGCTTTCGGTTTTCTTACTCCAACTTTTGGTGCCTTAGTAATGGGATTAAGTGATGTCGTTTTAGCTATTAATTCTGGCCGCCTGTTCGTGAAGAAAGTGGTGTAAATTCACACTTGTACGATGCAGGATTTAAAGGCAATACTAAAACAATACTGGGGCTATGATGTATTTCGTCCACTACAGGAAGAGGTGATTACTGCTGTGCTTAATGGAAAAGATACACTTGCACTAATGCCAACAGGCGGTGGAAAATCGTTGTGCTACCAGATACCAGCCATGGCAAAAGATGGAATGTGTTTGGTAGTTTCTCCATTAATCGCATTAATGAAGGATCAGGTAGAAAGTTTGCGAAGAAAAAATATAACTGCACTTTCTATTTTTTCCGGCATGAGCCGCAAAGAAGTTATCAATACATTTAAAGTAGCAACAGAAAGCAATTGCAAATTCTTATACGTTTCTCCGGAGCGATTAGAAACAAGTTTATTCAAAGAATATTTACCCGGGCTTGATATAACATTAATTGCAGTGGATGAGGCGCATTGCATTTCACAATGGGGATATGATTTTCGTCCGCCGTATTTGCGCATATCAAAATTAAGAGAAGAACTTCCGAATGTACCAATACTTGCTTTAACTGCATCTGCTACACCTGCTGTTCAAAAAGATATTTGTCAAAATCTTGAGCTCGACAACCCGGAAATTTTTCGTCAATCATTTGAAAGACCGAATCTTTCCTACAGCAGTTTTAAAGTTGATTCCAAGATCAATAAGATCATAGAAATTATTAAAAAAGTGCCCGGCTCATCTATTGTGTATTGCAAAAGCAGAAAGAGAACAAAAGACTTAAGCGATCTACTTCGACTGCAAAATATTTCTGCTGATTATTATCATGCGGGCCTGGAGCAAGATATAAGAAGTAAAAAACAAGAAGATTGGATCCACAATAAAACAAGAGTGATCGTTTGCACTAATGCATTTGGAATGGGCATTGACAAACCAGATGTAAGAACGGTGGTGCATGCGGATGTTCCTGATTGTTTGGAAAATTATTACCAGGAAGCCGGCCGTGCAGGAAGAGATGGCAAAACTTCTTATGCCGTTTTGTTATCCGATGAAAGAGATTTAAAAGAGTTAGATGAAATGGCATCGCTGCGTTTTCCCTCCATAGAAGATATTCGAAATGTTTACCAAGCGGTTGCCAATTATCTTCAGCTGCCAATCGGAACTGCTGGTGAAGGACAGTATTATGATTTTGATATCACTGATTTTTTAAAAAAATTTAATCTAACTAGTCATACTGCTTTGTATTCTTTGAAAGCATTGGAACAAGAAGGCTGGCTGGCATTGAATGAACAAGTGTTTCTTCCTTCGCTTGTTATGTTTACCAGTAATAGGGAACGGCTGAGCATAATAGAAAAAGAACAACCGCAGCAAGATCTATTAATTAAAACATTACTCCGCTCCTATGGGGGAATTTTTGATCAACCTTCCTCCATTTCAGAAAAAATGATAGCGGGGTTGATAAAAAAAGATAGTGAAGAAATAAAACAACAGTTGTTGCAATTGCATCATGCTGGTGTAATTGAATACCAGCCACAAAAAGATAAACCACAGCTAATCTTACTTCGAAACCGGATGAAGGCAGAAGAAATTACGATTGATATGGTGGCGTATAACAAAAGAAAAGAACAGTTTCAGCAGCGGATGAAACAAATGGTTACCTATGTAAAAGAAGAAGGAGAATGCCGCAGTCGAATCATTGGCAAGTATTTTGGCGACAGTCAAATCAAACCTTGTGGCATTTGTGATAATTGCTTGAAACAAAAAACCACTGCACTTACTAAAGAAGAATTTGAGACACTGCATCATCGTATTTTGAACATGATAAAGTATGAATCACTACACACAAAAGATTTGCTCCAAAAACTAAATGGTATTAAAAAAGAAAAAGCCTGGAAGGTGATTGAATTTCTCCAGGCAGAAAATAAAATTGAAATGGACGCAGGTGGGTGGGTGAGGTTAAAATAAACTCTTCCTGCTCCGGCTTCTTCCACCCAGCCCCAATACACCCAATAATGTTCTTACAATTGTATTACCTGCAGTCCTTGTCATACTTCTCACTGTAGGGTCATCAAAAATGCTTTTTTCCTTTTTAGCAGGCTTAGTCTTTTCTTTTTCTTCAGGCTCCCGTTTAGCAGCATCCTCAAGTTTTTCAGTCAATATTTCATAAGCACTTTTGCTGTCAATTACTTCATTGTACTTCGCAGCAATTTTTGATTTTGCTACAACGGCATCAATCTCGGCATCCGTCAATATATCCATGCGGCTTTGAGGCGGACGGATCATACAATGAGCTAGTGGAGTGGGAATTCCTTTTTCATTTAATATCGTTACTAATGCTTCACCCGTTCCAAGTTGTGTGATCAGATCTTCTGTTTTATAGAATTCCGTTTCCGGATAATTCTCTGATGTTTGTTTAATCACTTTTCTATCCGCAGCCGTAAATGCCCGTAAGGCATGTTGCACTTTCAATCCTAATTGCGCCAGCACAGATGCAGGAACATCCATCGGGTTTTGTGTACAGAAATAAATACCAATTCCTTTGGAACGGATGAGTTTAATAATTGTTTCAATTTGTTGCAGCAATGCATCGTTCGCTTCCTGGAAAATTAAATGGGCTTCATCGATGAACATGACCAGCTTTGGTTTGTCCATATCTCCTTCTTCGGGGCAGGTAGCATACAACTCCGCTAACAATTGCAACATAAAAGTGGAAAATAGTTTAGGCCGGTCCTGCAAATCCGTCACCCTTACAATAGAGATCATTCCTTTTCCATCTTCATTGATGCGCATCAGGTCGTCCACTTCAAAACTTTTCTCACCAAAGAAAACATCCGCCCCCTGTTGTTGTAGTTCAATTACTTTTCTTAGAATCGTTCCCGTTGAAGTAGTTGAAATTTTTCCATAAGTTTTTTCCAGTTCCTCTTTTCCTTCATCACTTACGAACTGTAATACTTTAATAAAATCTTTCAAATCAAGAAGGGGCAACTTGCTATCATCGCAATACTTAAATATCATGGCTACAAATCCGCCCTGTGTATCATTTAATCCCAAAATTTTTGACAATAACACGGGGCCAAATTCACTCACCGTTGCTCTTAATCTTGCTCCTTTTTGATTGCTCAATGTAAGCAAGTCGGTTGGGTATGCCGTGGCTTTAAATTCAATATTCAATTTTTGGCAACGCTCAGTTATCTTATCATTTACTGTACCTGCAGCCGCAATACCACTTAAGTCGCCTTTTATATCCATCATCAGCACCGGTATGCTTGCATCGCTTAATCCTTCTGCCAGCACTTGTAGTGTTTTTGTTTTTCCTGTACCGGTTGCCCCGGCAATTAGCCCATGCCGGTTCAAGGTTTTAAATGGCACTACTACATCTGCACCTGCCACTACATTACCATCCAACATCGCACAACCGAGCTTGAAAGATTCTCCTTTGAAAGTGTAACCGGTTTTAATTGCTTCGAGAAATTTTGCACTATCTGCCATTGTCAAACTATTTTGGGTGAAAGTTAAATGAAAAGTTTTAGTTGTTATAGTTCTTGCCTGTCAAATCAATATGATCCGTCAATAAAATATCATGGTTTCCGGATGCATGGCACAGTTTTTTATATATATGCGATAGTAGAGAGCAAAACGGCTGAAACAGAAGGGATTTAACAAAATATTCGTCCCTTATTCTTTAACCCCCGAAATGCTTTAACTTTATTTGTCACCAATATAAAATCACCAGATTATGGATACTAAGAAACCTAAAATTTTGTTGTGCGAAGATGACCCGAACCTTGGAAGTGTATTGAAGAATTATCTTGAACTAAATGACTACGATGTAACGCTGGAAAGAGATGGCCGTCTTGGCCTGGCTGCTTTTCAACGGGAAAAATTTGACCTCTGCCTGCTGGATGTAATGATGCCCAATATGGACGGATTTACTTTGGCGGAAGAAATTAGAGATATTGACCCGGATGTGCCTTTGTTCTTTTTGAGTGCTAAAACCATGAAGGAAGATGTAATACAGGGTTACAAATTGGGCGCCGATGATTATATCACCAAGCCTTTTGATAGTGAAGTGTTATTGTTGAAAATAAAAGCAATTCTGAAAAGAAATGAAGAACAGAATAGAGAAAGTGAGAACAAAGAGTTCGATCTTTCTACTTATCATTTCAACCCCAAATTACGTCAGTTGATACATGGCGGTATTACACAAACATTGTCACCCAAAGAAAATGAATTGTTGAAAATGCTGGCCGAGCATTTAAATGATTTGTTGCCGAGAGAAGCTGCATTAAAGAAAATTTGGGGCAGCGATACTTATTTCAATGGGCGCAGTATGGATGTGTATATTGCCAAGCTTCGCAAGTACTTAAAAGATGACGAGAAGATCGAGATTGTGAATATTCATGGAAATGGATTCAGGCTGGTAGTACAGTCTTAAGTATAGATTAGCTGATTTTAAAATAAAAAATGGATGCTCTAAATTGGGCATCCATTTTTTTATGAAAATAATGAGCCAGTTCCGCTGGGCCTGCTCTTTCCTAAATGGTTGTAAGCTTTTTCTGTTACTTCTCTTCCCCTGGGTGTTCGTTGCAAAAAACCTTCTTGTATAAGGAAGGGTTCATACACTTCTTCCAGTGTTCCTGATTCTTCACCCACTGCTGTTGCAATAGTGGTGATACCAACTGGACCACCTTTAAATTTATCGATGATGGTTGAAAGAATACGATTGTCCATATCATCCAAACCATGTTCATCTACATTTAATGCTTTTAAAGCATGCTGGGTTATGCCGAAATCAATTTGTCCATCGTTTAATACCTGTGCAAAATCTCTTACTCTTCTCAATAATCCATTGGCAATTCTTGGCGTCCCCCTGCTTCGACGGCCAATTTCTTCTACAGCTTCGTTAGAAATTTGTGTTCCTAATATTCCTGCGGAACGTTGAATGATTTTATTCAGTATGGCTGATGTGTAATACTCTAATCTTGACTTGATGGCGAATCTTGATAATAATGGCGCAGTTAGTAATCCACTTCGTGTAGTAGCACCAATTAATGTAAATGGATTCAGATTGATTTGAATGCTCCTTGCATTGGGGCCACTGTCAATCATAATATCTATGCGATAATCTTCCATGGCAGCATATAAATACTCCTCCACTACTGTACTTAAGCGATGAATCTCATCAATAAATAAAACATCGTTGGGTTCAAGGCTGGTAAGTAATCCTGCTAAGTCTCCAGGTTTTTCTATTACAGGGCCAGAGGTTTCTTTAATATTTACACCTAGCTCATTCGCAACAATTCTTGATAAAGTTGTTTTGCCCAAGCCCGGAGGGCCATGAAATAAAACATGATCTAATGCTTCTCCACGAATTTTTGCTGCTTTAATAAAAATGCGAAGGTTCTCAATAATCTGATCTTGCCCGGAGAAATCTGCAATAGCTGCAGGCCGGATAGTGTTTTCAAAAACAACATCTACCGTTCCCATATTTTCTTTATCAATATTCAGATTCGGGTTTGCCATGCTGTAAATTTAATCATACACAATCGTTCTCAGGAGTAATTCAGTATAAGAATTTATTCAATTGTAAAATTATATCCGGGTCAGGGCTATTAGCAAGCCATCTTTCTTGTTCAGAAAATTTACAAACTCCCGGATAATCTCCTTTCCACTCTCCTATATCAAGTATAATTTGAAAATGAAGATGTGGCGGCCAGCTTCCATTTTCTGCAGGAATTCCAAATTCTGCAAACAAATCTCCTTTTTCAATCCGGTTACCTTCTTCGATGTTTTTTATAGAGTTTAAGCTTAGGTGCCCGTACAATGTATAAAAACTAAACGCATCTACTATATGAGAAAGAATAATTGTTGCACCGTAATCACCAAATTGATTATTAAAAGCAAAGCTGTGTACAATCCCATCCAATGGAGCCATCACAGCTGTATTTGGCTTTCCCCATATATCTGTACCAAGATGCAAACGCCGTGGCTCTTCACCCGGTTCCGTTGCATCAAACACTTTACTGATTCGATAAACAGTTCTGTGTTCCGCATATCCACCTATACCATACCGGGCATTTGCCTTATTTAGTTGCTGATTGATATAGGTGGTAAATTTTGGAGTATCCCCTACATCCGTTTCAATAAGTTCTGCATTAGTTTCAGTAAAATCTAATTGAAGCAATCTATCCTTCGCCGGATCAAAGTGAACAACAGGATGAAAAAGATGCTGACTTGCAGTAGCTATTTCACTGAAAAAAGTAGGTGATTTCATACAACAATAAAGTTACTGTCAAAATGAAGAATTAAAAAAGGCACCCCTAAATCGGGATGCCTTGTAGATATGTGATAAATAATATTCGCTTATTGTCGTCCGATAATAACCGGGAAGGTTTTCTCAGAAGTTCTTATACCGCCATCATAGAAGAACCTAACCATATAAGGTCCGGAAGGCAGTTTAGATAGATCGATCGGTATTACCTGTCCGAATACAAGATTGGTGAACGATTGCTTATGCACCAATTGACCGGCTGATGAATACACTTGCATTCCAAGGAAGCCATACAATGTACTATTGATTCTGATATTGAATCTTCCATCACTTGGATTTGGATACAATATAACTGCATTATCTCTTAGCAAGTTAATTCTGCCACAAGACTGAGCATCTGCCACTTTTGCGGTAATTGTTGTTGTTGAAACGCAACCAGCACCATTTGTATAAGTATAAGTAAGTGTGTAAGTACCCGCTGCTGTAGCAGATGGTACAAAGTTAGATCCGGAAACACCAATACCACTCCATGTACCACCCACAGGTGAGCCTACCAGAGCAATCGGCCCATCACTTAAGCATATACTTGCTGGCAATGCTGTAGCTGTAACAGGTGTTAATGCAGGAACAGTTAATGTAGCATTATTGCTGGTAGTAGATTGACCACAACTATTGGTAACAATTACACGATAAAGATTACCACTCATTGCAACAGTTACAGCCGGAATTGTAAATGATGCTGTGTAAGAACCACCTGTAGTAAGGTTAGTCCATAAACCTCCTCCATTAGTACTTACCTGCCATTGGAAAATTGTTGGTGTAGGTGTACCAGTTGCCGCAACTGTAAAGGTTGTTGGCAATCCCTCACAAACTGTTCTGCTGGTTGGCTGTGTTGAAATTACAGGCGCAGCTGCTATTACTAAAACAGCATTTGATGATGTTACCGAAGGTGTACAAGTTCCACTTACAACTACGGTATATGTTCCTGCATCAGCAGCAACAACTCCTATTAATGTCACACTGTTTGTTGTGGCACCAGAAACCAAACTTCCTGAAGCCTGAACACCGTTAACAAGGTTTACACCATTCTTACGCCATTGGTAGGTAAGGCCAGTTCCAGTTGCCGCAACTGAATACACAACATTAAATCCAGGGCATATAGTTTGTGTAGCCGGAGCTGGTTGAGTTGTGATAGCAGGTAATGCATTTGTAGTAACATTTACAGTTGCAGAACCTGTACAGCCTTCTCTGGTTGCTGTTGCTGTATAGGTAGTAACTGTAGCTGTAGTTGTTGCCGTTGGTTTTACATATACTGGTAAAATTGTTGGAGTTCCTGCTACATATGGTATAGTACCGGCTGGGTTTGTAAATATTGTTCCAGCACCGCCAGCACCCGCTGTCCAGGTTACAGGAACAGGAATATTAAATGTGATACTCCAACTTGTAATTGAACCTCCGTCAAGACTAAACTGGTCATTCACAAATAATTTCCAAGCGCCATTATAATCAGACGTTGAACCAAGACTGGCAAGCGTTGGATTAAGCTGGCTAACAGAACCAGGACCGGGAGCAGGGAAATTATCAGGGACTGCTGTATTTGTTGGCCTATGAGTACCTGCTACTAATGGCGAAGGAGCAATAGCTGCAGCTGCATCATCAAAAGTAAGGTTGATATTGCTTATAGGTGTTGCTCCCCCTCTATCTGAAAGCAAAATAACATTTCCACCTGTTGGAGATTGAAGTAAAATATCCAAATCGCTAGGGAATGTATGGGAAACACCGTTAAGCGTAACTGATTTGATTGTAACACCTGTTGTTGGTAATCCTGTAACAACCAAATTAGAAGGATAAGGATTTCCCGGTCCGGCAGATGTCCCAATTGTAACAGTGCCACCACCAGTTACTAATTGTGGAAGTGGCGGATTAACCGTAGCAGTTAGTTGCTGCACATCTCCATTGCATATAACTGGAGCCGCAGGTGCAATAGTAACAACCGGAGTAGGATTAACCGTTACACTAAGATTACTTACTGCAGAACATCCTGCACCGTCAGTAGAAGTTAATACATAAGTATGAACACCTGCTGGTATAGCAGTAACAGAGAAGTTTCCTGTTGCATTATTAGGTCCTGTTGGAGGGTTTTGTACAATAGTACCCGGTCCGGTAAGTGTGTGAGTGTATAAATTAGTTTTGAAAATGGCCCAGTCAACTAATGCACCAAGATCACCGGCTCCGTTGTCAGAAATTGTTAGCGTCCAGTTACCTGCAGCGCAAGGGAATGTAAGACCCGCCCAGTTATGAGCAAATCCAGGATTGCTTGCATCAGAAGGCTGGTATGTTCCTGCTGGAATAAAGCCCGTTGGTAATGATGCTTCTGGAATTATGGTTGCACCCGCAATATCAAAAATATATGCAGCGGGTGGTGGAGTAGTTGCATTGCTTGTACCAAGATTACTGCTATTACCAAAAGTTGATGCCGGCACACCAGGTCTGTCAAATACTATTGTATTACCACATGGTCCGGTTAATGTAATTCTTAAATCCCCTACCCAGGAGTGTCTCATATTAAGGCGCAATTTTAAATTTGCAGCACTGGTTATAGATTGGGGAACATTCAGTATCGAACTAACTCCTGTTGCATTGTTATCAGGAATTGCAAGATTAATTGTTCCTGATTGAGCAAGAATTAAATTACCACCTGCAGATGTACCCCCTGCAGTTCCGGTTATTGTAGTTGCACCAGGGGAACAAATGGATGAATTTGGTGTAGCGGTAGCTGATGTATGTGTAGTTTGATTAAGAGTTAGTACTCCAGCGCTGCTGGTTATTGTACCACAACCATTAGTAACAACAACACGATATTGGCGGCCACTCATAGCAAGTGTTGCACCTGTTAAAGTTAAAGTTGATGAAGTTGCACCGGAGTAAACGCCACCATTAGAAATGTTAGCAAAAGTACCACTGATATTTTCCTGCCACTGATACGTTGGAGCAGAACCAGCAGTAGTTACTGTAAAGGTTGATACTGCACCCAAACATACAAATGAGTTAGAAGGCTGTGTTGTAATAGTAGGTGCCACACAAGGACCACAACTAACTATATCAAAAGACACATCATCCACATTAAAATTAGAATTACCGCTACCTGCCGGGTTATCATACTGAAACCTTATTGTATGAGAGTTGCCATCTGCAAAAGCAGATAAATCAAGAGTTCGCAAAGTGTATCCTACTTCTGCAACAGCCGGTTCGATTATAGTACTTTGAGCCACCCCATCTACAAAAATTCTTAGTGTAGCATTAAAAGGAGCAGTAACAGAACCTATCCACAAATAGTAGTTTAAATTAAATGTTGCGCCTACGGGTATAACAACAGACTGTTCAATAGTGCCAACTTCCGCAGCCGAAATTCCTCCAAACCATGACCAGAAACTACCTGTACGGGGGCCAGCTGTTCCTCCACCTGTTCCGCAGCCACCTGTATTGCAAAAAGATGACCCAAAATTAGTAGAAGTGGATGGCCATGAAGGATTTACGAATGTACCTGGGTTAGTGGTTTCAAAACTTCCGTCTGTTACAATATTTCCTGGCGTACAACCACCGGAAGTGGTAAATAGTATAGCCAATGTATAGTTCCATGGAAAATCTGATGGTTCATTATCAAAAGATGTTACAACTGCAGTATAGGTACCAGCTGGCAAAGGTGTTGTCGTTGTTAATCTTGATGTAAAACCAACGCCACCATCATCATCCGCAGCAATAGAATTTGTACAGGCAGAACCAGGAACAAATCCTGCTGGACTATAAAGAGCAATATAAGTATCTGAACCTGCAGGAGTAACAGAACCTCCATCAACAGGGTCAACACTTATAGTAACATTTGAAGATGTAGTTAGAGTAAAAGTATGTGTTTTGTAATGGGTTGCTGTTCCTACAGCGGATAATCCAGGACACGGAGCACCCTGCGCATGAGGGAGTGTACGATTAAATACTGGATCGGCCGATGATAAAGTTCCATTTAAAAAAACAGATTCTGTTACAATATTTGAAGTTCCCCTTGCAGGTATTTTTTGCTCAAGCAACATTGAATTTCTTTGTGCAACAGAAAGACTATTTTTCACTCTTTCTTTTTCTGCCTCTATCAAAGCAGGGTTACTACGCAAACTGATCTGTTCACTGGTTGCAGGAGTACGAAAACAATTTCTTTCTTCGATACTACGCACCGGAGTTTTTTGCGCAAAAGTTTGTTGAATTGATGTTAAAAGGAGAATTACAATAATACCCGAGAAGTATAGCTTTCTCATAAGCAAAGTTTAGTTAGTTGAAATTTTGGTTAACCTGCGGGCAGGCTTTAGGGTCGAAAGTTAGGATTTTTTTTTAGGCCGACAATTTTTAAGCAGAAAATAATCAGGTTCTTTAGGCGTTAATAAAGCAAACCTCTCAATTGGTATGAAAAGATCCGTTTCCCTGTTTATTTTGCTGCTTGCTGCTTCATTCTCTACCTATGGACAAATGATTACTGGTACCTGGAGAGGAAAAATAAACCGGCAAAAGGTGGAAATAAAGATTATCCAAAATGGAGACAGTCTTACAGGAACATCGTACTACTACGAGTCTGCCAATAATTACCGGCGGTATAGTATTAAGGGTTATTTTGATCAACAAACCAATAGTGCGGTTTGGTGGGATGACCAATTATTGGAGGAAAAATCAGGTCGTTTAAGCATATCAACTCCCGGCAAAGTACCTATGCTTTCCAGAGCCGATTTTAATTGTCCCGGTGATGGTAAAATGATGCTGGATGGTAAAGCCGGAAAAAAAGACGTTGACGGAAATATTACAGGGGAAGTTGATCTTGATAAAACACCCAATTCAGTATTTGAAGATGAGTGGGATTTTGTTATTGACAACTATACCAGTGGCACAAACGATCCGGAAATTATTGATAGTATCAACCAAATTTCAAAAAAACCAACCGATACAGAACCGCCAGTTAATACAGTTACGAAAACGTCCCAAGATCCGGCACCTGTAAAAGAAAAAAAGGTTCAGCCTGTTCAAGAACCTGTTCAATCAATGGAGAAACCCAAACAACAACCTGCCCCGGTTACAAAAACTATAATCCCCGTAAAAGCACCAAGTATTGAAGAAAAGTTTACCAGCAGAGAGAAAGTATTTATCAAAGAGATTCCGGTTAGCGGTGATTCTATTGAACTTCGTTTTTATGACAATGCTGAAGTAGATGGTGACTCCATTTCTCTTTTTCTAAATGAT
>LNFJ01000080.1 GCA_001464625.1 Bacteroidia bacterium Ga0077558
AGATCAGGTTAGATACAAAGAATAGGGGTGGTAAGGCTGTTACACTGGTTGAAGGTTTTGTTGGTAAAGAAGAGGATTTAGAAGAGCTGGGAAAAAAATTAAAATCGTTTTGTGGTACTGGTGGCTCTGCTAAGGATGGAGAAATAATTGTGCAAGGAGACCAACGGGAAAAAGTATTTCAATGGCTGGTAAAGAATGGGTATAAACAAATAAAAAAAATATAGCTTTTGGAAGCTCCTGTCCTTTTTTATTTTATTCCACTTACAGTGGTTTTTTTAATTGGCTTTGGAGTGGCGGCTCTCTATTTGTGTATGGGTTCACTTTTATTGGCAAAGGGTTATAAAGAAAAGAGTTCTATAAAAATAAATAGAGGCACCCTGGCTATTACAATATCGTTACCGTTAGCTTTTGCCTTAGTCTATTTTTATATTGAGTGGATTTGGCTTTAGTAATATTTATTCCTTAAACCCAATTTTTCTATGCCCACCATCACAATATGGTTTATTGGTTGAAGAACCACACCTGCATAAAGCTACTGTTCCGGTCTTTGTTTCTTCCCGGCCATCACTATGTACAATTGAACATTCAGTTTTAATTATGTACGGGCCATTAGGAGTTACTTCTACTTTAAGCATGTTTGCCGTTTCGGCTATTACTTTCTCTGGAATAGTATCAGCCGGCACTTCCGTATTTAGAAAATAGCTTAATGCCCCACTTGGGCATTTAGATACCTGTTCAATAATTTTTTCTGAATTAGAGCCGCCCATCTTTATCCACGGTCTTTCTTTAGGATTAAAAACCTCTATCAAACCCTTCCAGCATATAGTAGAATGAATACACAGCTTCGGTTTCCATACAACGGTTACGTCGTTGTTAGTGTATATTAATGTTTCCTTTGGCATAGAGTAAGTTTGTTGTCTATCATTTTTTGTTTGTAATTATTTCCTAAAATACAAATTACAAAACTCTTACAGAAATTCAGAAGAGAAGAATCAATAAACTATGACCCCAAACTTTAAACTTTTATTGCCCTTGCGCCTGCGAATAACCTCTCATATGGCCCCACATATTCAGCAACTCAAAAGAGCAGATCTTAAAATTGCCACTCATGCTTACATACAGACCTATTACATCTTGCTGGTTCAACGGTTCGTCGTTGATACTTTCAAACCGAACATTGTATTGATTAACGAGATTGGTATACACGGAACCTGTTGGCCATACCTGTGTGCCACGGTTACTGATGTTGATAAGATTAAATTTTACACCGCCATGTCGTTTACATTTCTCAGCAATAGCAGTTGGCTGTTCACCACTTTCAATAAACAGATCAACGCCAACAATGGTTTCACTTTCGCCTTCTTTAGAAATCATCATCGGGTTGGTTTCTAATTTCAATGGAGCAGGAGTGCCGGGTTTGTTAGCAATGATTTCTCTTGCACCCACGTCTGGTTTTTTGCCAAAGTTGCTGATGATGGCTTCTGCAAATTGTGTAGTGTTTACAGAAGCTTTGCTTTTATCGCCAAAGTCGCCGGTATGAATACCATTTTCTAATGTATAAAGCAACGCATTTTCTATGATGGATGCATTTTCTGTAAGTCCAACGTGGCGAAGCATTGCAAGTCCGCTTAATAATAATGCAGTTGGGTTCGCAATATTTTTTCCGGCAATATCTGGTGCAGTGCCGTGTACGGCTTCAAAAATGGAAATATGATCGCCGATATTTGCTGATGGTGCAAAACCTAATCCTCCAACTAATCCTGCGCAGAGATCAGAAACAATATCACCTTGAAGATTCGTCAGCACCAATACATCAAAAAGATCAGGGCGGGTAACTAATTTCATGCAGAGATCATCCACAATAATATCATCAGCTTTTAATTCAGGATATTCTTTGGCTACTTCCTGGAAACATTCTAAAAATAAGCCATCCGTGATCTTCATGATGTTGGCCTTGTGCACACAGGTAATGCGACGGGCCTTTTTTTGCTTCGCCATTTCAAAAGCATAACGAATAACCTGCATACTGCCGGGACGTGTAATGAAGCGACGACTCAATGCTACATCATGCGTTAGCATATGTTCTATACCGCCATAAGTGTCTTCAATATTTTCTCTTACCACCGTTATATCAATCGGTATTCCGGCTTTGCTGAACACCGTATCAACTCCATGCAGGGTTCTGAAATCTCTTTTATTGGCAAACGTATTCCATGTTTTACGAGCCGTTACGTTAATGCTTTTTACACCTTTTCCTTTGGGAGTTTCCATCGGGCCTTTGAACAATAAACCCAATGCTTCGATAGTTGCTTTGGCTTCTGGTGTCATTCCATTGTTGAAACCTTTGTCGAACACCCATTTACCCATTTCCACAAAATCATATTCGAGCGGAACATTGTTGGCGGTAAAAATTTTCAATACGGCTTCCATTATTTCGGGGCCTATTCCATCACCTTTTGCAACAGCTATTTTCATATGTAGATACTTTTTGATTCGTGCCGCAAAATTAAGCCCTGCCGGGGAGAAAAAGGAGTTAAATACCCAATGCGAAATAGAAATATAATTACTTCATGCAGAGGTTACAGCGTTCGCTGGGATTTTAGCTTGAATTAGCCTCTTCGTACCCTGCGACCTTTGCGTTATAATGCGGCTTGGCATCTCCCTCCTTTTCATTAATTTTACTACATGACCAGTATGATATCGGAAGGGGTGAAAGTAAGCGTAGAGTCATTCTACCAGCCTGATTACAGCAACCCGCTGCAATCTGAATTTATGTTTGCTTATCGTATCACATTGGAAAATCACAATTCTTTCCCTGTAAAACTGCACCGCCGCCATTGGTATATTTTTGATAGTAATGGCAGTAATCGGGAAGTAGAAGGAGAAGGTGTGGTAGGTGTTCAACCCACGTTACAAGCCGGCGAAAATTATCAGTATGTAAGCGGCTGCAATCTCCGCACCGAAATGGGCCGTATGAAAGGTACTTACCAAATGGAAAATTTGCACAGCAAAAAAATGTTTGATGTAAGTATTCCTTCTTTTGAGATGATAGTGCCGTTGAAGAATAATTAAAACAAACCCTGTCCCTAAAGGGAACTTAGGTCTAATAGTCATTACATCTTTTTTACAAACTCCTTGAGTAATTAATTTTTATTATTTAGCCAGCTGTAGTTTTTCATGGCATCTTCGTTGCGTCGCACACTTCGGGGTTCTGTTCACTGTTCAGCTTTTGGTAGTATTGATTTAAAAGAATGATTAAATTTGAAATCCACTGATTTCAAGAAATAATTAGTGATAAATCAATGATTTTTAATTCAAATAAGTTTGATTTTTGGAAAATTTATGAAAGTATTAAAAGCTTTTATACTGTCAGTATAAACGGTGAGTTAACTCAGTTGAAAGAACTCACGGATATTATTGTTGACAATATTCATGACAACGAAAAATTCAAATCACGATGGAATGATTTTACTTATGAAATAGAAAGTCAAATAGGTAAACAAATTATTGGAACCACCTATGGCCAAGCTCCATCTTTCAGCTCTTATGTATTACTTGAAAAGGCTTCTTTGGATAACTTAATTCGTACAAAAGAGCTTCACTTCTTTGTAAGCTTAGTTGGTCCTTTTTACACAATTATTGGGCAAGATAACGCCCATGTAATAATTGAAGAAAGCGAGTATAGAAGTACAAGCTATTTAGTTGTTTCGCCTGAAAATGAATTTGCGGAAGTATTCCAATTGCTCTCTAAAGAAATAGAGAAACGGTTTAAAGGCTATCGGTTTATTCCCTTTGATATCTACAAACAAAGTTTAAAAGACATTAAAATTGAATATACAAATGATAACAACAATGTGGTTTTCCATGCATTATTTAATGATTTTATAGACCTAACAATTTCCGGAAGAATAGGTAACGAATGTTACAAATCTGAAGAGTGGATTAGAGAAGGGTATAAAGATCAAGATTTTGGATGGACAATTTATCCTCCTAAAGAATAAGAAATATTATATAGCTCATCTGCGTTACCGCAGTACAAGTGTGCGACGCAAGGGACGATGCCCAAAGAACAGAACGATGGCAACAAAAAGAAAACTAATTTCTATAAACCTTATTGTAAGTAGTAAAGATTAATTGACCTAAGTTCCCTTTAGGGACAGGGTTTTAGGCACTTATCTTCCTCGTCCTCTCCTTCAACAACATAATCGCTTCTTCCTTCGATTGGAACATGTTGCCGTTAATGTTCACTAAGTTATCAGCTAACTTATCGTAGCGTTTCGTAAGCAGCCAGGTAAAAATGTGCAGGTAGTGGATACCATCAAACACAATAGCTTTATTGGCCGCAAATTCATCTTTACGTTTTAAAAACTCAGCCGGCATTTCTGTGTAGTGCATGCCGGGGCGAAGATGATGAATGATATGATAACCATCATTCCAGCATTTATGATTGTACACGGTATTGATGCAATTAATAGAACTCTTATAAAGATTGTCGGGCTCCTTTGCATCAATAAAAGAATGTTGCGCCCAGTTACCCAACATCATCACCAATCTTGCAAATAAAAGGGGAACAATAAAAACCAACATGGTGGCCTTTAAGTTTACAAAACACATTCCAATGCAAAAGGCCAGGTATACATATTCACCGGCTGTAAGCCGCTGTCCCAATTTTTTTCTTTTGCGGTTGAATAAATACCGGATGGTATTAATAACGCCTACAAAAATGAACGTAAAAAAATAATGAAGAAAACCTCTTAAACTATCCCGTTGATACTTCATAGTGCTACTGGTATCGTCCGGCATATTATTTTCAATATGGTGCATCCCCATGTGGTGACTAAAATATCCTTCAGGGGCATGACCAAATAATGGGCATATAATCCAGGTTACATAAGTATGAAAAGGTTTTTGCCACGGAGCTTTCAATGTTTTACGATGGCAAAAGCAATGAAACATTAATCCAAAACTTCCTTTAAAATATAATTGAGAAAGATAGAAATAAGGAATAGCTACAGCCCACCACCACCAACCTTGTAGCACTGGCGTAAACAATAAAATTGCTACCGGTAATATCAGTAAGTGTATTGTAGTAAGTAAATAAATAAATGGTAAATCCCGTTTATCGTTCATAAAACGTAGCCAGAATTTATCGTACCAATTAAAATTTTCTTTGGGGGTATAAACCGGGTCTGTAAGTGTTGCTGCGAGAGACTTCATGAGGAAGCGAAATTACGGAATTTATCAGCCAGAGAGGCCTTAAAAAGACAGTAATTTCTAAAAATACGGTTGTGCTAAATAACAGTTGCAGAACGAATGTTTATTTCGGTTTGTACTTTGCTTCATCTAATATTTTTTTTGCATCTGTATTCATGATGTCTTCTGGTTTTAAACTACTGTTTTTCCCGGCATATTTTTTAATGATCTGCCAGCCGATCCAGGGGCCGAGATTTCCCGGCGAAAGTTCTTGAGAAAAGCCTTGTGTAAAAGGGCTTTCCCCAATATAAGCCTGGATAACAGCGGGGTTTAATGAATAGAGGTCTTCATTTTTTACAATATAAGTCCAGATCAAACCTTCGTTTTCATTACACCAGTCAAGTTGTTGCTGTGTGTAACCGATCTTAATGGAGTCTGGTGTAGCAGGTAAAAATTTATCTAATAAATACCATTGCTTACCTCTTTCAATCATTTGTTCAATTAAAGGTTTGCCACGACTCTTATCCGGGAAAATATCTGCGGCCACTAATTGCATCGCATCAGCAATAATATATTCTTTACTAAAGCGTCGACTACGATATCCCGGAGCTACATTTTCAATAAAGAAAGGATCGCTGTAAACAGAAAAATTCCGGCCGAGATAAAATTGCAGACTAATTCCTAAAACACCGGGAGCTAAAAAATTAGGAGTAGGACCCGTTTCAGATTGCGCCAAGGCATCAACTGGTCCGGCAATGGTAGCGATAGTTGGTACTTTATACTGCGGGAAATAATATTTTACAAATTGAAATGCCTGTTTAAAATCTTTTTCAAGATTATTAGTGTTTTTGAAAACATCATTTACCGTATCATACAAGCCGCCGCTGAGGCTGATAAATTGTTTTACACCGGGTAAGGTGGAGGCACTGTCGAGCCCCAGAATATTTTCTAAAAAGATAGAAGTAAGAACCGGGTATTTATTATTCAATTCGTTTAAACCTGGTAGTACATTATTGCTGTCAATAGCAAAAAAATCCCTGTCGAAACGGTCTATTTTGATATCCACTTTTATATCGGAAACATTGGGAACATCTTTTTTGTCTTTACAGGCGAAAAGTGAAAAGGCAAGCAAAAATGCGATGGCGGTTTTTTTCATAATGGTTAATAACGAACAGTTGAAACAGATGTTGTATGCGAAGATAATACAAGCTGAGGGCATGTATTTTTTATCCATAAATTTGTGACATGAAAATTGCACTGGCGCAGCAAAACTATCACATCGGAAATTTTGAAGATAATACCCGTAAAATAATTGAAGCCATTGATTGGGCAAAGCAACAAGGAGCAGACTTGGTGCTATTTTCTGAGCTATGTATTTGTGGCTATCCTCCCCGTGATTTTTTGGAGTTTGATGATTTTATTGCCAAATGCAACAAAGCAATTGATGAAATTAAACAACATGCAGATACAATTGCTGTTGTAGTAGGTGCTCCCGACAAAAACCCGGTACGGGAGGGAAAAGATCTTTTTAATGCCGCCTGGTTTCTATATGAAAAAGAAGTAAAAGCGGTGGCACATAAAACCTGCCTTCCTAATTATGATGTGTTTGATGAGTACCGTTATTTTGAACCCGCCTACAATTGGAATACTATAGAATTTAAAGGGAAGAAATTAGCCATTACTATTTGCGAGGACATCTGGAATCTTGGCGACAATCCATTGTACCGCAATTGCCCGATGGATGAACTGATGAAGCAGCAACCGGATATAATGCTGAATATTTCAGCTTCTCCGTTTGATTACACACATGTGGAAGATAGAAAAGCGATCCTGAAACTCAATACCAAGAAGTACAAATTACCAATGCTGTATTGCAACTGCGTAGGCAGTCAAACAGAAATTGTTTTTGATGGTGGCTCATTAGTTTTTGATAAGCTTTCGAATCTTGTAAAACAATTGCCTTTGTTTAAAGAAGCAATGGAACTTTTTGAATTAAAAGATGATGGAACTTTTGTGCAACCAGTATTAGCTGCTGCAATGGATTTGCCTGCAGCAGAATTTAATCCTGCCGAATTGGATCATAATTTATGTACAGCAGAAATTTATGATGCTATTGTAATGGCCATCCGGGATTATTTTTCTAAGATGGGTTTCAGTAAAGCCATTTTAGGAAGCAGTGGTGGTATTGATAGTGCAGTTACATTGGCAATTGCATGTGAGGCATTAGGAAAAGAAAATGTAAGAGCTATCCTGATGCCTTCGCAATATTCAACGGGGCATTCTGTAAGCGATGCAGAACAGTTGAGCAAAAATCTTGGCAATCCTTACGATATTGTTCCTATAAAAAATATTTATGAAAGTTTCCTTACGGAGCTAAAACCTATTTATAAAGATCTGCCATTTAGTTTGGCAGAAGAAAATATACAGGCCAGAACTAGAGGTAATTTATTAATGGCCATCGCCAATAAGTTTGGATACATTTTATTAAATACATCCAACAAAAGTGAACTAGCAACAGGGTATGGCACTTTGTATGGTGATATGGCCGGCGGCATTGGTGTATTGGGCGATTGCTATAAAATGCAGGTGTATGCATTGGCCAACTATATCAACCGCAGGCAAGAGATCATTCCCCAAAATATTATTACAAAACCACCATCTGCTGAATTAAGACCAGGACAAAAAGATGCCGACTCGTTACCCGATTATGCCATTCTTGATCGAATACTCTATCAATACATTGAAAGAAGACAGGGGCCAAATGAAATAAAAGAGCAGGGCTTTGATGCTGCTCTCGTAGACCGGGTATTAAAAATGGTAAATGTAAATGAGTATAAACGTAACCAGTTTTGCCCTATTATCCGCATATCACCAAAAGCATTTGGAGTGGGCAGAAGGGTGCCGATAGTGGGAAAATATCTTTCCTGATTTTTTTAATGAATGAATGTTACCACTGCATTTTGGGCAGTGCCCCCAACAGTAATGTTTTGTGATACTACTAATTCAGTTGCGGTAAGACTAACCAGTGTGAAGGTGTTGCTGCCTCCTGTAAATAATGGAGTTGAAATATTTAATACTGTTTCACCACTTGCAAAGCTCCAGGTAAAAGGACTGGATTGTGGATCGGCACCATTGCATTTAGTAAGTCCTTCATCTAAAGTCCCACTGAGACCTACTGCTACAAAGGTCAAAATATTATCTTTCTGACAACTCTGTAATAAGGCATTGACGTTTGTCCCGCCAACAGTTGCAGTACTAAATTTCCAAGTACCTGTAGTCAATAATTCCGTTTTTGTTTTAGGTGCCGGAGTGCTATCATCTTCTTTACTACAAGAAGCTAAGAATAAAGTGGCACTTATCGAGATGACGATGGCGAGTATTCTTTTTTGCATATGTGTTGGATTTGAAGGTAAAATAAGCAATATTTTCTGGTACAGGAAAGTACAAATACGCTAAAATAGTGCCGGAATACCAGGGTTTTACAATAACGGCAAATAATTTGCATAAGGCTTGTCGTATTTTGTGTCACCATAAATAAAGCTCATGCTAAAAACCGCAGAGGATATCCGGCAGCTAAATGAAAAAATCAGCCACGCCGGACAGTTTACCGACAAATTAAGAGAAGAAATCGGACATGTGATAATAGGTCAGAGTCATATGCTTGACAGACTGCTGATTGGATTGCTAAGTAATGGCCATGTATTATTAGAAGGAGTGCCGGGATTGGCCAAAACACTTACTATAAAGTCGTTGGCGCAGGCAATACATGCAAAGTTCAGCCGCATACAGTTTACACCAGATTTATTACCTGCCGATGTGATTGGTACGCTGATCTATAACCAGCAACGAAATGAATTTGTTGTTCGTAAGGGACCCATCTTCGCCAATTTTATTTTGGCCGATGAAATAAACAGGGCACCGGCAAAAGTGCAAAGTGCTTTATTAGAAGCAATGCAGGAAAGACAAGTAACTATTGGTGATACAACCTACAAACTGGATGAGCCGTTTTTAGTATTGGCTACGCAGAATCCATTGGAGCAAGAAGGAACTTACCCATTACCGGAAGCACAGGTAGATCGTTTTATTATGAAAGTGGTGGTGGACTATCCCAAAATGGCGGAAGAGCAATTAATTCTTCGACAGAATATTCAAGGTGCATTTGCAACAATCAACCAGGTTGTTTCCATTCAAGAAGTAACTAACGCAAAAGACCTTACCCGTCAGGTGTACATGGATGAAAAAATTGAACAGTATATACTTGATATTGTATTTGCAACCAGACAACCTGAGAAATATAAACTGGAAAAATTAAAGCCACTTATTTCTTATGGGGCTTCTCCACGGGGAAGTATTAATCTTGGTTTAGCAGCAAAAGCACAGGCATTTTTAAATAAACGTGGCTTTGTAATTCCGGAAGATGTACGAAGTATTTGTAAAGATGTGTTGAGGCATCGTATAGGACTTACGTATGAAGCCGAAGCGGAGAATGTAAATGTTATTGATGTAATAGAGGATGTGTTGAAACAGATTAATGTACCATAATGCTCACTACAGAAGAAATATTAAAAAAAGTCCGTCAGCTTGAAATTAAAAGCAAGAAGATCACTACCGATTTATTTACGGGAGAGTATCATAGTGCTTTTAAAGGAAAAGGCATGTCGTTCAAGGAAGTGAGAGAATATGCGGCTGGAGATGATATACGTTTTATTGACTGGAATGTTTCAGCAAGATTTGGTCATCCGTTCAGCAAAGTGTTTGAAGAAGAACGGGAATTGACGGTAATGTTATTGATTGACATTAGTAACAGTGGTTTATTTGGAACAGTGCATGCAACAAAAAGGGATATTATTACAGAGATAGCAGCTGTGATAAGTTTTTCTGCGGTGAATAATGCAGATAAAGTGGGAGTGATCTTTTATAGTGATGTAGTGGAAGCGTACATACCACCTAAAAAAGGGAAGCAACATGCTCTGTATATAGTTCGCCAACTTTTGAGCCTGGAACCAAAAGGAAAAGGTACGGCTGTGAGCAAAGCACTTCGTTATTTTAATAATTCCACCCGGCAAAAAAGTATTGCATTTGTATTAAGCGATTTTATTGATGCCAACTATGAAGATGCATTACGGATTGCCGGAAAGAAGCATGATGTGATTGGTATTAAGCTGTATGATAAAATGGATATGAAATTGCCGGATGCAGGATTGATGCAGGTGCAGGATGCTGAATCAGGAAAGACAAAATGGGTAGATACCAGTAATAATTTTGTGCGATATAGTTATGAACAGGAATTTTTCAGGGTTACCGATTACAGTACCCGGGTATTTAAAAAAGCCGGATGCGATCTATTACATATTCGCACCGACGAAGATTATGTAAAAGTGCTGCAGAAATTTTTTATCAGCCGCAACCGTTAAACCACCCGTGGCAGCATTCATTTATAAAATGATCAACAAGCTATTTCATAGACTATTTTTTACTGCAATTTTTTTAGTTGTTGGATTGATTGGTGTAGCACAAAATGGCACCACTGTCAAGGCGACAATTGATAGGAATCAGATTTTGATTGGTGAGCCGATTCAATTGACATTGGAAGTAAATATTCCGGAGAATGAATCGATCCGATTCTTTTCAATCGATAGTATTTCGCACTTTGAATTTTTGAATCCGGGTAAAATCGATACTACTAATACGAGCAATGGCACAAGACTTACTCAAATTATTCCTATTACCAGCTTTGATTCTGGCAGTTGGGTAATTCCTTCTTTTTCATTAACAGAAAGTTTGAGAACTGATAGCCTTCCGGTTGATGTTGGGTTTTCGCCATTTAACCCGGAGCAGCCATATCATGATATAAAAGATATTATAGAAGTAGAACCGGCGGAGAAGAAACAGCAATGGTGGTGGTATGCGGCAGGTGCAGGACTAATTCTGTTGATACTGATTATTTATTTATTGACCAGGAAGAAGCCAGTAGTGGTGGCAGCGCCAAAAGCCATTATCAATCCGTATGAAGAAGCAATGAAACAATTAGCCGCAATTGAAAGAAGTAAGCCGGAGGCAAAACAGTATTACTCAAAGCTTACGGATGTTTTTAGATTATATATTTTTCAGAAGAAAGGATTTCTTTCCTTGCAAAAAACAATGGACGATATGGTGATACAGTTGAAAGGATTGAATATGAACAAAGAACAATTTGATCAGCTTTCACAGGCATTACGATTGAGTGATTTTGTAAAATTCGCAAAATTTATTCCCAGTCCGGAAGATGACCGCATGATATTGGATACTATAAAAAAATCAATTCAGGAAATTGAACAACTACGCTAATGCTGTACGATTGGATTAAAAATATGGACTTTGCATATCCTTTTGCGTTTGCATTATTTGCGTTGCTGCCAGTATTGATTTGGTGGTATGTAAAAAAGCATGATAAACAAAAAGCCACCATTAATGTATCCACCAGCCGGGCATTCACAGCTTCTTCCTGGAAAAATCGTTTTCGTCATTTGCCTTTTATTCTTAGATTACTTTCACTGGTTTGTTTGATCCTTGCATTGGCTCGTCCACAAAAAAGGAATGATGAACAACAAACACAGGGGGAAGGAATAGACATTGTGTTATGTATGGATGTAAGTGGCAGTATGGGCTCAAGAGATATTTTACCATCAAGAATGGAAGTGGCAAAGGAAGTGGCAGAAGAGTTTGTAAGAAGCCGGCCAATTGATCGGATTGGTTTGGTGGTGTTTGCAGGAGAAAGTTTTACCCAGTGCCCCATTACTACAGACAGAAATACATTGATCACCCAAATTCAAACATTGGAAAGTCGCCGGTATTTAATTGATGGAACGGTGATAGGAGAAGGGTTGGCCACAGCTGTCGACAGGCTTTCTAAAAGTGCAGGCAAAAGCAAGGTGATTATATTATTAACGGATGGCAAAGAAGACCCACCGGAAACAAGATTAATAGACCCGTTGACTGCATTGGAAATTGCAAAGTCGAAACAAGTGAAAGTGTATACCATAGGAATGAGTGCTGCTCCTTCTACTATAATTGAAAATACAGGTAGTGTAAAAGGAAAGAAAAATCCTGCCGGTGATTTTTTGGATGAAGCATTACTGGGAAAAATTGCCAATGAAACGGGTGGTAAATATTTCAGGGCAAGAGATAAGGATGGTTTGAAAAGTATTTATAGCCAGATCGATAAATTAGAAAAATCGAAAGTAGAAGTAAGTTCTTTTAAACGGTTTGAAGAACGATTTCCCTGGTTTATTCTTGCGGCATTATTCTTTCTGTTTATCGAAATTGTTTTGCGATTTACTGTGTTTAGAAAATTCCCCTGAGAATTTATTCTGTTATCTTGCAGCCAATGAAAGCCCTTGTTTATAAATCAACCGGTAGCTGGTACATTTTGAAAGATGAATCCGGAAAGTTTTGGAATGGCCGTACCAAAGGTGCCATGAAGCTGGATGATATTACCAGTACTAACCCCGTTGCAGTAGGCGATTGGGCGGAAATGGAAATTGAAGACGAAACGGCAGGCACCGCTATCATCAGTGATATTCATGACCGGCGCAATTATATTAACCGCCAGTCGCCCCGGCATAAATTCCAGCATCATATTGTGGCATCCAATCTTGATCAATCGATGCTGGTAGCTACGTTGAAAGAACCAAAAACATCGCAAGGGTTTATTGATCGTTTTTTAGTGGCTTCAGAAATGTATCATGTACCGTCGGTAATTGTTTTTAATAAATCAGATCTCTATAAAAGCAAAGAGCTGGAAAAGTTTGCACAATGGAAAGAAATGTATGAAGCCGTAGGGTATAAAGTGTTGCTGATGAGTGCGGAAAAAAAAGAAGGGGTCGAAGAGGTGATTGAAGTACTGCGACATAAAACAACACTCGTTAGCGGCCATAGTGGTGTGGGTAAATCATCGTTATTAAATGTGATTTTTCCAGCAATAAATTTGAAGACACAGGATGTAAGTGGCTGGAGTGGAAAAGGGCAACACACTACTACATTTGCAGAAATGTATGATTTACCCGGCGGTGGAAAAATTATTGATACTCCCGGCATGCGGGAATTTGGATTAGTGGATATTGAAAAGCAGGAAGTGTCTCATTACTTCCCGGAAATGAGAGACCGGTTAAATGGTTGTCAGTTCAATAATTGTTTGCACTACAATGAACCGGGTTGTGCCATCAAAGAAGCGGTCAACAATCAGGAGATTCATGAAGACCGGTATATAAGTTATTTGGGTATTATGGAATCTATAGAGGAGAAGAGTTATTAGACTCGTCTTTCCTAAGATGAAGAAGATGTGATTTAAATAATACTCTTCACAAATGCGTAGTAGTGAACAGAACCCTGAAGAGTGCGACGTAACAGACGATGCCAGTAGCACCTGGCCCGGCTAATAATTTCTCCTACGCAATATTCCTTTGCTCTTGATTAAACATTCTTTCTTGTAATACAGCAGCTAATTCCACCACCGCTTTGTTGTCCTTATTCAGGGCATCACGGGTTTTGGTCGGAAAAATAGAAATGCCGTTGTAAATGTTGTAGTGAAGAGTGAGGTAATGACCTTTGAATTTGAATTCCCAATCAATGGTATCAAAGTCATCTTCTTTGTGCGAAAATTTGATGCTGAAGTCCTGGCTCAATAGATCGGCCACATGATAGAACTGTTTTAATCCGCCATCATCGGAAATAACGGCTTCGGTGCAGCCGAGGTTGGTTCGTAGGGTAAGGCTCATAGTTAAGGTATTTAGGTTTAATCATAGACTGGATTGGGTGGTATTTAGCTGCACATTACAATTAATTAACTTCTGAATTTTTTTGCTTTCTTAGATGCCTTGGTTCCATCGGGGTCGCCACTCAGAATTTTCTCAGCGCCTACATTTTTTCCATTGGTCGGACATCCTTGTTTACGTTTAAACAAATTGCCAAACATACCACAAGATGATAGTAATACGGTGAGGCTCAAAGCGACAGCTAAAAATCGAAGGTTTTTCATTTTATGCATAGTTGAATAACGAATTTACGCAGAAATAATTGCCCGGAGAAGAGGTGGGAGTCGTTAGTCTGGAGTTAGGAGTGGAGTGTCTTGAAGGAGAAGAGGTTAGTTATTGATTTAAGTTTTCAACAGCTAATCGTAGAATCACTTAGCAGTCAGGGATGTGGCTACCGACTACCGACTCCAGACTCCGGACTCTCTTTGAACCAATCCGAATACCGCACATAATTATTTGCAATCCGGTGAATTTCACCACTGATCATCTCTTGCGAAATGTCTTTTACTTTTTTAGCAGGTACACCGGCATAAATGCTACCCGGTTCGCAAATGGTGTTTTCTAATACAACTGCTCCGGCGGCGATAATAGTGTTGCTATGTATCACACAATTATCCATTACAATGGCACCCATACCTATCAGCACATTATCATGTACTGTGCAGCCATGTACGATGGCATGATGGCCAATCGACACATTATTGCCAATCGTAGTTCCATATTTTTCGAAAGTGCAATGGATACAGGCACCATCCTGCACATTTACTTTGTTACCCATTTTAATAAAATTCACATCACCCCGCACTACTGCATTGAACCAAAAACTGCAGTCGTTTCCGGTAGTTACTTCACCAACAATGGTAGCGTTGGGGGCAATGAAATTATTGTTACCAAATTTTGGAAACTTATCTTCCACAGGTAATATTATTGGCATTGAATTTTGGAATTAAAAATTAATAAATACGAATTAATAATTGTCTTATAGCAAAGATTACCTCAAACTACAATTATCTCCAATTTGCGGAGTCTTTGTTTCTCCTCTCTTTAAGGAGAGGAATAGCAAAACTTACTGAAGCCGTGGTTTGCCGGGTAAGGTCTTCTACACAAATATCCTGAATCTTTGCGTTCTTTGCATCGGCCATCGGTAAACAATCAACGGTCATCTTTTGTATGAATCAACGGGAACTTTTTTTACGTCATGTAGCACAAACTTCCACTGCACCACTTGCACTAGAAATTGTGAAAGCAGAAGGTTGTTTGTTGTTTGACGCAAAGGGGAAAGAATACATTGATCTGATCGGCGGAATTAGTGTGGCCAATGTAGGTCATCGCCATCCTGCAGTAATTGAAGCTATCCAAAAACAATTGGATGCCTACTTGCATATAATGGTATATGGAGAATTTATCGAGTCGCCGCAAGTGCAATATGCAAAGTTGCTGACCGAACATTTGCCCGTAACATTAAACTCTGTTTATTTCACCAACTCTGGTGCTGAAGCAGTAGAAGGCGCAATGAAGCTTGCTAAAAGAGTAACAAACAGAACACAGATCATCGCTTTTAATAATTCATACCACGGTTCTACTCAAGGCGCATTAAGTGTAATGGGAGATGAGTATTGGAGAAATGCTTTTCGGCCATTACTGCCAGATGTGTTGCATCAGGAATACAATTCTTTCGAATCCTTAGAATCAATAACAGAATTGACTGCTTGTGTAATTGCCGAAACCGTGCAGGCCGAAGCTGGAGTAAAACCTCCATCTAAAGAATGGATGCTGGCCTTGCGGAAAAAATGTACGGAGACTGGAACATTATTAATGCTGGATGAAATACAAACCGGTTTTGGACGAACAGGAAAATTGTGGGGCTTCGAGCATTTTGATATTAGTCCTGATATTTTATTATTAGGAAAAGCATTAGGCGGCGGTATGCCGTTGGGTGCATTCATTGCTGATAAAGCAATGATGGATTCGTTTACAAAAAATCCGGTGCTGGGTCATATCACTACATTTGGTGGTCATCCTATTTGTTGTGCAGCAGGTATGTCGGCTATGAAGGCTATATTGGAAGAAGGAATGATTAAGTCAGTAAAAGAAAAAGCCGAATTGTTTAGTTCGTTATTGATACACCCTAATATTAAAGCTGTTCATTCTTTTGGTTTGTGGCTTGCTGTTGAGTTCGATTCTTTTGAAACGAATAAAAGAGTGATTGATAAATGTATTGAGGAAGGAGTGTTGACTGATTGGTTTTTATTTGCGTCTGATTGTTTACGAATTTCTCCACCGTTGATAATTTCGGAGGAGCATATAAAAAAAGCCTGCAATAGTATATTACAGGCTTGTGATAATTTATAGAAAGTAATTAGTCCTCCACTTCCACAATCATTTCAATCTCTACCGCCATATTCACCGGTAGCGAACACATTCCTACAGCAGACCTTGCATGTTTTCCTTTTTCGCCAAACACTTCAACCATCAAATCGGAATAGCCGTTGATAACTTTTGGATGATCTTTAAAGTCGCCTTCGCAATTTACCATGCCCAATACTTTTACAATGCGTTTTACTTTATTTAAACTGCCAAGTTCCATTTTTAGAACCGCCAGTTGATTGATGGCTGTTAAACGAGCAGCAGCTTTTCCTTCTTCAATCGTCAGATCTTTTCCCACTTTTCCGGTGGTGTAAACACCTGCGGCATTGGTGGGTCCTTTGCCAGCTAAAAATAAAAGGTTGCCAGTTCTTACAACATGCACATAATTGGCCATCGGAGTACTGATTACCGGTAATTCAATTTTCAATTCTTTTAACTTGTCTTCTGCAGTCTGACTCATAACGATCAATGTTGTATTTAGTAATAAAAGAAGGAATATAAACTTTTTCATAAAGAGAATTTTATTGTCAGTTAGACTTTTCGCAAATGCTGAGTAGCGAACAGAACCCTGAAGAGTGCGACGCAAGTGACGATGATAGTAGCAATTTAGCTGGTAACAAAATATCTATTACAATAAGCTAAACATCCATGCTCCTAATAACGCACCCACAATTGGTCCTACTACCGGTATCCAACTATAACTCCAGTCGCTATTTCTTTTTCCGGGTATGGGTAAAATGAAATGTGCAATCCGTGGTCCTAAATCTCTGGCGGGGTTAATAGCATAACCAGTTGGTCCGCCTAATGATAATCCAATTCCTAGCACTAATAGCGCCACAGGCAACGCATCTAATGTTCCCAATGAGGATGCAGGTTTCGACATGGCCAATGCGCCAAATGTTAATATAAATGTACCGATGCACTCGGTAATAAGATTATAACCCACATTACGAATAGCAGGAGAATTACAGAACACCGCCATTTTAAGATCAGCATCCGTTGTAACATCAAAATGTTGTTTATACGCCAGCCAGGCAATACATGCCCCAACAAAAGCACCACTAAATTGTGCAAGGATATAGGTAGGCATTAAAGCAGCATCAAAATTACCAAATACAGTTAGGGCAATTGTTATGGCAGAGTTTATATGGCCACTGCCACCCAAATTAGTAGAAGCATATACTCCAATGAAAACGGCCATGGCCCATCCAAATGTAATAACGATCCATCCGCTATTTTGACCTTTTGAATTGGTAAGAAGAACATTGGCTACTACACCGGCACCCATAATGATGAGTAAAGCAGTTCCGGCAAATTCACCGATAAATGGAGACATAAGAAATTGTTTTTAGTTTAGTGTTTTGGGTTTATCGTTTCATTACTATTTCTTTTTTATAGTAAATTTTCCTCACTCCCCTTTAAGGGCTGGGGGTTTTATTCTTCCGTCCAGGCTTGCGCAGCTTTTACTGCTTTTTTCCAATTCTTTTGCAGATCATTTCTTTTCTCATCCGTCATGGAAGGTGTAAAGGATTTATCTTTTTGCCAATACTGTTGCAATTCATTAATGTCTTTCCAAAAACCCACTGCCAACCCTGCAAGATAGGCAGCACCCAATGCAGTTGTTTCTGTTACCTGTGGCCGTACAACAGTTGTATTTATTATGTCTGCCTGAAATTGCATCAATTGATTATTTACCGTAGCACCACCATCAACCCGTACTTCTTTTATTGGTAAGCCAGCATCGGCTTCCATGGATTGCATTAAGTCCATCGATTGAAATGCGATACTTTCAATAGCTGCTCTTGCAATATGTGCATCACTGCTGCCTCTTGTAATGCCAACTATAGTTCCTCTTGCATGCTGGTTCCAATAGGGTGCACCTAATCCGGTAAATGCGGGAACAAGATACACACCGCCATTATCTTCTACTTTGGATGCCAGTGCTTCCACATCGCCGGATGTTTGAATGATTTTTAATCCATCTCTAAGCCATTGCACTACTGCACCACCAATAAACACACTTCCTTCTAATGCATAATGAACTTCGCCATTTACTTTCCAGGCAATGGTTGTGAGTAAATTGTTTTTTGAGGTAACGGGTTTTGTTCCTGTGTTCATCAGCATAAAACAACCTGTACCATAAGTATTTTTTACCATGCCGGGCTGTGTACACATTTGCCCGAACAATGCTGATTGCTGATCTCCTGCAATACCACTAACAGGAACAGGTGTTGCCGTTAATATATTTTCTGTATGCCCATATACTTCGCTGCTGCTGCGAACTTCGGGAAGCATACTATCGGGAATGCCGAATAGCGACAGCAATTCTTCATCCCATTTCAATTCATGAATATTATACAACAATGTTCTGGAAGCATTTGAAACATCAGTTGCATGCACTTTGCCATTGGTTAATTTCCAGAGTAACCAGCTATCGATTGTTCCAAAACATAATTCGCCTTTTTGTGCTTTATCTCTTGCGCCTTCTACATTATCTAATATCCATTTTACTTTGGTGCCGGAGAAGTAGGCATCTGTAACCAATCCCGTTTTTGCCTGGATGGTTGGAGCATGGCCATCTTTCTTTAGCGAATCGCAATAGTCTGCTGTTCTTCTGTCTTGCCAAACAATAGCATTGTAAATCGGAAGATGTGTATCTCTGTCCCACACCACAGTAGTTTCCCGTTGATTGGTAATGCCAATAGCCGCAATATCAGTAATATTTAATCCGGCTTTAAGAACCGCTTCTGTAGCCACCCCTAATTGGGTACTCCAAATTTCATTGGCATCATGCTCTACCCAACCGGGCTGCGGAAAAATTTGTGTAAACTCTTTTTGTGCGGTACCAACAATACTTCCTTTCTTGTCAAAAACAATAGCTCTTGAACTGGTAGTTCCCTGGTCGAGGGATAAAATGTATTCTGGCATAGCAATCATTTATAATTTAAGTTTTGCTTTTCCCCTTTTGCTATATATGAATCAAGTAATGTATAGCATGATAATTTAGTCTATAATGTAATTAGTGACCAGTAAATTATAGTCGGTTATTTGTTGATTAATCCATACTTCATCTTTAGCCAGTGCGTTTGCCATAATAATAGCTACTTGCGGTGCAATTCGACGACTTTCCCTTGCGTTTAATAAAAGAGCTCTTGTCCTTCTCGATAGAAAATCTTCGACTGTTCTTGCCATCTCATACTTAACAGCCCATCTAATTTGTGCTGTATGTATTTTTAGCTCCCGGCTAATCCATCCGTTGTTATCTTCAGTTACTTGCTGGCGAATAAGTTTAGCGTCGCTTCCATAAAAGTAAAATTCATCCTCCCAATCAATAATCTTTTCATTGCCATGAATAAGTAAATTAGCTGTAGCAGGTGCTTTATATTGCCAATGTAAATCTTTTTGAATTCTATTCACCATATCTTCCCCCATTTTTCTATAAGTAGTCCACTTGCCACCAATAATAGTAAACAAGTGAGGGGGGGAAACAATGATTTTATGGCTGCGGGAAATTTCTTTTGTTTTCTGTGCTCCTTTTTTTGGAGCGGCCAAAGGCCGCAAACCGGCAAATACACTTAACACATCACTTTTTTGTGGTTTTCTATTCAGATAACTGCCGGCTGTTTCCAATATAAAGGAGATCTCTTTTTCTAATGCCTGTGGCTCGAGTGACGCTTCTTCAACGGGAGTATCTGTAGTGCCAAGTACAACTTTCCCATGCCATGGCACAGCAAATAATACTCGGCCATCACTTGTTTTGGGAATCATCAACGCATCACTCGAAGGGTAAAATTCTCTATTCAATACAATATGAACACCCTGACTTACGCAAATAGTTTTTGCGCTACCGGGTTTATCCATCATCAAAATATCATCCACAAAAACACCAGTAGCGTTTACAACTGCTTTTGTGCTTAAGTGAAATGTTTTTTTTGTTTCGGTATCTTCTGCTACAACTTTGGTAATATTTCTATGTTCGTTCTTTATAAGGTTCACCACTTTTACATAGTTGATGGCGGTGCCACCTGCTTCCAGGATACTTTGTGCAAGGTTGATGGCGAGGCGGGAATCATCAAACTGCCCGTCATGATATAATACACCCCCTTTTAATTTATGCTCTACAATACCCGGGATATTTTTAATAACTTCTTTACGGGAAATGAAGTTGGATGGCCCAAGTCGTAGTTTGCCGGCAATACGATCATATAGCTTTAAACCTATTGTGTATTTTAGTTTATCCCAGAAACTGTAGACAGGGACAATGAATCTCTGGTTTTTTACGAGGTGAGGTGCATTACGAAGAAGCAAACCCCTTTCAATACTCGCTTCCCTTACTAACTTAATATTGCCTTGTGCAAGGTAACGAACACCCCCGTGTACCAACTTAGTACTTCTGCTTGATGTTCCCTTTGCAAAGTCTGCCTGTTCTAACAGCAAAGTTTTATACCCTCTTAAAACTGCATCCAGCGCAATACCCAATCCTGTTGCACCACCACCAATAACAATAATATCCCATTCTGTAAGAGGATTTGCCAGCTTGTCTAATTGCTGGCCTCGGGTTAATATATTTGAGGAGTTAAACAAAGTGTATATTTTCTATCCTCAGGCAGTGTAATTTATATTTAAAACGCCACCCTAAAACTTCCAAACACTCCAAAGTTTTTATCATTCACTCTTGTAAGAGTAGTTGGCAGCACCCGCCAGATAAAATCTATTCTGAACACCCGGAATATATTGTCAACACCAGTTCCTAATTCTAAATAAGGTTTGCCATCCAATGTTTGAAAACTATGTCCTTGTTTAAAATTAAGCTCTTTATTTTTTTCTGAAAGACTACCTACTAAAACTTTAGCCGTCCAGAATTGGCGGAAGCGAAGTTTGGGGAATAAGCGGAAGATGCCATTGCCAATATTATGTTCGATGTTTGCTCCGGCATATTGATCATGAATGAACTCCCAGCGGTTCATCATATTAAATGCATATTTATTATAGTAATACATTTCATTGCCCGGGGCAATATCAAGCAATGTATAAGGTAGTGTGCCAAATGTTTTTCCGCCATACACATACCAGGAAATATTACCGAAAGGGGGTATTTTAAAATAATCAGAAACGCTGGCAGAAACTTTCGTGTAACTATAGTTGCTTCTAAATACACCTGCAAAACCTCTGCTGATATTTATTTCGCCAATAGGATATATACTGCCAAGACTGGTGCGGTAAAAATGATTTTCTAAAAAACGTTCGAGGTAGGCAAAGCGAAAACGTACCGATACTTCAAAGTTGGTAAGCGGTTTATTATTGCCAGTTGCTTTAAAAGAATCAAGCGGTATTAAATTTCTCAAAGGGAGATACGATTTATGTGTAACCGCAACAAGGTTCGACATCCATGGTATTACTTCTTTAAAAAACTCAAACCTTTTTTCATTCACCTTAATATTTTTTACAACAATCCCCTTTTTACGAACGGCTAATGCAAAAACATTGTCCTGCGATATTTCCCCGTAATAGTTTTGCCCCCAGTCTAAATCGTTGGTAAAGGATGCATATAAATAAGTACGGGGGTCCTTGTTAGGCAGAAAAAACATTTCTCCCATGCCTTTTAATTTTTTGTCTCCAAACCCATACGCTAAATAAGTATGAAAACGGAATCGTTTATCAAAGTGCTTGTTAGTGCCAAAGTCAAATCGAACCCGGAAGCCTTCCCAGCCATTAGTGGTTATCCAGTTCATCCAAGGCCCTAATTGAAAATTGCCTACATCTAAATAGCCAGTACCAATAAAGCCCATTGTTTTAGTAAACTTTTGAAACACTGGTGCATTGGTTAATGTATCGATCATTTTAATAATTCCACTTTCTGTTTTGCTCAATGGCTCATGTCGGGCAACAGCCCAAAATGATTTTTCTTTTTCAGCCGCACCGGGTAGTGTAATTATTTCTTCCTGTATTTTGTTTTTATTTAATTCAGTAAGAACGGATGTATCATTGACAACAATATTTCTATAGGTAGTTGTTTTTCTTCCAATAAAACCCGGTCTGTCTTTTCCGGCTGGAGAAAGATCGATCACAAATTTATCTTTCGATAAAAACCAGGTAGAATCATCGATCATTTTATACTCCTGTATCAGGCTCAGGTTTTCAACAAAATTTACATTAGCTTCTTTGCCAAGCCGTAGGTTCATTCGTTGAATGGCAAATGTGCCAACATGTACCCAACAGTCACCTTCAAAAGTATCACCCCCCTTTCTGCGGGGAGTAAACACTAAATGGAAATAACGTTGGTTGGCAATAAGCTGTGTATCTATTACCTGGTAATTATAATAGTAATCGCCATTATCGCTGGCAGGGCTTACAAATTGTTTATCAAAAACAGGAATAAAATTATTGTACACATTCACTACCTGGTCCATACCGCCTAATAATTTCAGTACACTTTCATTTTTTACACCGTTGGTGTTTGCTGCCTTTATTATTTCTCTTCTTTTTTTTGGCGATTTTTGATAATAGTAATCAGAGATAGCTTCTGTTAAATAAGCGGGCAGGTATCTTAATCCTTCGGACGTATCAATGTTTTGGTTGATCAGGTTGGTAATAGACTTAAGTGGTTTTAACTTGCCAAATTTTTCGAAGTTGATATTCTTTAAATCAAGTTCAAGTTTGTTGTATAATTCGTAGGAGAAATTATCAAAACGGTAGCGATCATTATTAGGTTTGTTTTGAATGATCTTTCGCCAAACCAATAATCCTTTATTCACTTTTACTTTTAACTGCGCACCTTCATTAAAAGTGCCTCTTTCCATATTAATATTGAGAAGAATTGAGTCTTTGCCTTTTTCTAGTAGGTAACGGAACGGTTGATAACCTACGCAGGTTATTTCCAATGTATCTGCAGGCCACTCGTTGAAATAAAACGTAAAACTACCGGCTGAGTCGGTTAGCTTACCCATGGTGGTGTTTTTGAAACTAACAGAAGCAAATGGGATAGCTTCTTCGCTATGCGAATCTTTTACCACGCCACTGATGACTTTTCGCTGCGCCAGTGTTGGCTGCAGGAAAATGATGAATACAACAGAAAAGCTGAATAGTTTGTATAGTTTCCGGATAGGCATTATTGTATAAAAATACAGTCAGTTGGTGGATTTTGGATTGTTAAATGATTGGTAAGAGGCGAAAAAACTGAAAAAACTATTTGGAGGAGTGAGAAATTAAATACTACTTTGTAGTACAAAGTGCTTTTTATGGAAGAAATAAACCAACAACCCACCGAAACATTAAAGGATATTAAGCAGTTGATGGAGCGAAGCAGCCGCTTTATCAGCCTTAGTGGGTTAAGCGGCATTGCTGCAGGAATCTGTGCATTAGTTGGTGCATGGATTGCCGATGATATACTTTCTGAGCCAGGATGGAGATTTCCTGCTGAGCCTTTTCGCAACATTACAAATGATTTGATTACGATGCGTTTGCTACTATTAGGTGCAGCCGTTTTTATTCTAGCTCTTTTACTTTCCTTCTTTCTTACCTATCAACGATCCAGGAAATTGAATCTCCCACTTTGGGATCATACTTCCCGCCGTTTGCTATGGAACCTTCTCGTTCCTATTGTTGCAGGTGGATTATTTGTATTGGGAATGCTGCAATATGGTGAATGGAGATTTATAGCACCTGCCTGTTTAATATTTTACGGGCTTGGTTTAATTAACGGAAGTAAATACACCTGGACAGATATACGATACCTCGGCTACCTGGAAATAGTTCTTGGTGCAATTAATATGTGTTGGATTGGCTATGGCCTCTATTTCTGGGCAATAGGTTTTGGAGTGCTACATATTTTTTATGGAGCTATTATGTGGTATAAGTATGAAAGAAACGCATAACCAGTATGAAGAACCCCATAACAGGTTTAAATAAAATTTTTGAAAGCCGCATTCGCCTGGGTGTGATGAGCATCCTGATAGTGAATGAAGAAATCAACTTCAATGATCTTAAACAACTGCTTGAAGTGACGGACGGTAACCTCGCAACACACCTGGTAAACCTGGAGGAGAATGGTTTTATCAAAGTACATAAGGGTTTTATTGGTCGAAAAACTAACACAACTTATTCAATAACAAAATCCGGCGAAAAAGCTTTTGCGGAGCATATCACTGCTTTAGAAAATATGATCAAAGGAGTAAAATAAAAGTTATGCAAAAATATTTTAAACGTATCCGCTCATCTATACTAGTGTTTCTAACACATAATATTGCGTTGCCCCTTTTACGTCAGGTAAGAAAACCAGCAACATTCACTTATTCAGAATTGGAATTATATATGTTGCCAGAAGGCACATTAGGTAATGATCTTTTTCACTTTCTTGAAAAAAGAGATCTCCCCTTATTAAAACATTATGCCCGGCATGATCTTAAACATGTATTACTGGGCTACGATACTACTGATGAAGGCGAAGTCTGTCTGCAAAGTTTTATGCTGGGCAATGGTCGTATTTCATTTCCTGTTTTAGCAACAGTAGCATATGGATTTATCACTATGCCCGAATATTGGAAAGCGATGCGGTCAGCTTTTCGGCAAGGGAAAAAATGTACTTCTATTCATGGATGGAAGTGGAATGACTTACTGTTGGAAGAAACTGCTGTATTGAGAAATAAAGTTTATGGTAACGCTTAAATAATTTTATGAAAACGATAAGTACTATATTGATATTTTTTGTTTTAATACATGCTTCCTGCAACAACTCTAAAACAGAAGATAAGCAAAGCGGAGCAACCCCGATAGCATTGGATGATAAACGGTCTTCTTATGAGATAAGCTCAAAACGTGGGTATAATGATATGGTGGAAAGCTTGTATAGGGAACTAGTAGAAAACACTCCCAAGTTAAAAGAACTTGAAAAGAAAATTGATAATCTCCCTGAAAACAAATACGATTCAATAGAGTTGTTTAATAACTATACAAGTAAAAATCAAGCTTTTTATAGTTCCGCTGAAAGACATGTTGAAAAAATCAGCGATTCTATTTTGCGGGATAAAATCAAGATGCTGATTGCAAGTAATTTAACTAAATATAATTCTTTAACTTCTCATCATAACAATGTTCTACAATCTATTGAGACAAAGGAAATGAATCTGGCTGATTTACATGTGGTGCTAAAAATAACAAAGACTTTATCTATAATTGAAAAGTATCAGGAAAAAAACCTGCCATCTGCGAAGCCGTTGGAAGGAATTTTGAAGCAATATGACAATGTGGTTCAAATCGTAGATACTCTCACAAAGAGATAGTTTTTAGAAGAAATAATAAAATGGAACAAAAGAAGAAAATACCATTTTCCCTTCGGTCAAGAGGCAAAAGTTTTAGGTATGCTTTTGATGGGATTAAGGCTTTTTTCAAAGAAGAACACAATGCCCGTATTCATCTTGCCGCAACTATTATAGTTATTATATTATCAATTGTCCTTCCTGCTACCATAATAGAAATTATTGCTTTGGCACTCTCCATTGGGTTTGTTTGGGTAGCCGAGATATTTAATACAGCTATTGAAAAGGCAATGGATTTTATGTCAACTGAAAGTGCCAGTCGCATCAAAGTAATAAAAGACTTATCTGCAGCAGCGGTGCTAGTAGCAGCAACTGTTGCACTGGTTATAGGATTATTGATTTTTATTCCTAAAATAATAGCATGTATAAACTAAAAAATATTGCACTCGGCAAGCTTTCTGTTTCCAGTACCATTCATGATTGGCTGCTTTTATCTTCTGCATTTAGCTGCCTGCTATTATTTGCCAGGATGATTGTAACCGGCTCCATAGAATATGTTTTTCTCCCTTGGAATTTATTCCTGGCCTTTGTGCCATATTGGATTACGCAATGGATTACAACCAATGTTTCCATTATTGAAAACAAATGGAAACTCTTGTTTGCGGGTACAGTATGGTTGCTTTTTATTCCCAATTCATTTTATATCATTACAGATCTTTTTCATCTTACACATGTTGATTCTGCACCCAAGTGGTTTGATTTATTATTAATTTTTTCCTTTGCGTGGAATGGTATTATTGCTGGAATTTTATCGCTACGGCGAATTGAACAAATTGCGTCTTTGATAAAAGGAAAGATATTTTCTATTGCTTTAGTGTTTGGAGTAATGTGGCTAAGTGCTTTTGGAATTTATATAGGCAGATTTCTTCGTTTTAACAGTTGGGATGTAGTAACAGATCCGTTTTCATTAGCCGCAGAAATTTTAGCTATCATTGTAAATCCTTTTGAAAATGGGTTTGCGTGGGGGATGACAATTTGCTATTCTGCATTTATGACCTTGTTATATTTCACCGTACAAAAATTGGGTGAAGC
>LNFJ01000081.1 GCA_001464625.1 Bacteroidia bacterium Ga0077558
TGTCTGATAAATACCAGCTACCCCGCTTTCTCGACGCCGATGAACTGATCAATGCCTGCGATGCCATCGATGTAGTTGCTCCAACCAATTTTCATTTTCAATGGTGCGAAAAAGCCATCAAAAAAGGCAAGCATGTGTTTGTAGAAAAACCATTGGCTAATACTATGAATGAAGCGAGGCAACTGGTAAAGTTTGTAAAAGAGTCCGGTATAAAGTTCCAGGTGGGGCATGTGGAACGTTTCAACCCTGCTTTTTTGGCTATAAAGGACATGCAGTTGAACCCAATGTTCATTGAGGTGCATCGTTTAGCTCAATTCAACCCAAGAGGCACTGAAGTAAGTGTGATACTGGATCTGATGATACATGATATTGACATTATTCTAAGCATTGTAAAAAGTGATGTAAAAACTATTTCTGCCAGCGGTGTGGGTGTAATGACAGAAACACCAGATATTGCTAACGTACGTATAGAATTTGATAATGGCTGTGTTGCCAATCTTACATCAAGCCGTATATCCATGAAGAAGATGAGAAAGATCCGTCTCTTCCAAAAAGATTCTTATATCGGCATTGATTTTCTGAATAAGAAAACTGAAATCATTAAACTGAAAGAGCCACAAGATTCCAATGTATTTGCATTTGATTTAGAAACTCCAACCGGCAAAAAAACCATTGCCATGGCCAATCCCATTGTGCCGGAAGTAAATGCTATTAAGAAAGAGTTGGAAGAATTTAGAGATGCTATTCTCAACAATACAAAAACAGTTGTGTCTGAAATGGATGGCCTGTCGGCTATGGATGTAGCCCACCAGATACTGGAGAAGATTGGCAATAATGTTATTACTCACGGATGAGTTCCGGCAAAAAAATATCCATTGCCTGGTATGCTATAGCTGATTTTATCAGTGCAGCGCTGGCATGGGCTTGTTTCTTTTTTGCTCGCAGAGCATTGCTTGATCAGCCGGTAATGGAATCAGGTATATTACAAACCGATGAAAATTTTTGGTACGGCATTTTTTTCATTCCAATTGGATGGTTGATATTGTATATTATCGTTGGCTCTTACCGGCATTTGTACAAAAAATCGAGATTGTTTGAATTCACCAGCACTTTTGTTTGCAGCCTTATCGGTTGTATTGTTCTTTTCTTCGCTTTACTATTGGATGATGCAGAAAACGATTACTCGTATTACTATATCGCTTTTCTCTGTTTATTCGGGCTACATTTTGTTTTTACTTTTCTGGGTCGCTGGATTATTCTCAACAAAATGAAAAGACAGTTGCTAAATGGAAAAGTTTTCTTTAATACGCTAATGATAGGCAGCCAGGAAAATGCTATTCGTGTATTAAAGGAGACAACAAAAAGTCTTCATGATGGCGGCTACCGCTATACTGGTTTTGCAACAACAGATAATCTCGGCAAAAACGGTATTCATAAACTGATCCAAAAATTGGGTTCCGCAGATGATATTGAAAATATCATTGATAATAACCATATTAAATTAGTAGTGCTTGCTTTGGAAAAAACAGAACAGCCGCTACTGGAAAATATTATCAATCGCCTGAGTGAAAAAGATGTAGAAATCAAAATACAACCCAATACATTGGATATTCTTTCTGGTTCTGTAAAAACGAGCAATGTAATGGGTGCCGCCCTCATAGATTTACAAACAGGGCTAATGCCGGAATGGCAACAAAACATAAAAAGATTGATCGATATTGCTGTTGCAGTATTTGGGAGTATTATTCTATCGCCATTTATTTTATACATCGCAATCCGGGTGAAACTATCATCAAAAGGTTCTGTATTATTCCCGCAAGAACGGATTGGCTATAAAGGCAAGCCATTTATGATGTATAAATTTCGCTCCATGATACAGGATGCGGAAAAAGATGGTCCTGCACTTTCTTCTGAAAACGACCCCCGCATTACCAAATGGGGAAAGACAATGCGTAAATGGCGATTGGATGAATTACCACAACTCTGGAATATATTGATTGGTGAAATGAGTTTGGTAGGTCCAAGAGCAGAACGGCGATTTTATATTGACCAGATCATTGCCCGTAATCCCTTTTATAAATACCTGCTAAAAGTAAAGCCCGGTCTTACCAGTTGGGGTATGGTGCAGTTTGGCTATGCAGAAAATGTAGAAGAAATGGTAGAACGAAGCAAATTCGACCTGCTGTATATTGAAAACATTTCGCTGGCTCTTGATTTTAAAATAATGATACATACACTGCGGATCATCTTTAAGGGGAAAGGCAAATAAATTCATTATTTCTTTTTCTTCTCAAACTTATTTCCCTTTTCATCCCACAATAAATATCGTAACCCTAACTGTACCCCATAAAAATCGCCGGTTCCCCATTGCTTTGCCCGCTGATCGTTACTACCGCTGCCATCATTGTAATAAATATCATACTCTGTAATTTTTAAGAAACCTTTTTGGTAATTGGCAGCGAGGGAAAGCTTAAACCGTTGTGCAATTTTATAAGAAACATCTACTCCTGTACTTAACATTGGAAATACAGGAGTGAAATTTCTTTTTATAAATCCCCTTGATATAGAATCCACATATGGGAAAATAAACATTTCGATATACTCCCCATCATACATGTCAGGAGCTACACCTATTCCAACTCCTCCTTTTACCCTTACTTCAAACTTATCATTCTTTATAAATGAATAAGCGGGTCGCAAAACTATATGCCCAGCACCATAAGTAGATGCGAAAGCAGGAATGTACTTCCTGGTTGAATAATATTGCTCATAAAGTGTAAAAAAAATACCCAATTCGACTGAGAATTTATCTGAGTATTGTTTGTTTACCACAAACGAAGGGAAAAAATTATAATTAGATTTTCTTTGATTAATATATCCCTCCCCATAATCAATAAATTTATATGGCGACCAAAAACGACCGTAATAAACCCCAATATCAACTTCTTGAGCCGACACTCTATTTGTCAATATCAAAATGACAAACATTACTATAAACACATTTTTCTTACTACACATAATTAATAAAGTTAGCAAAAGGCGAGGTTTCTTATTTCAAAATTTAGAGCTTATTTTTGGTAAAACAACTTCTTTTGAGAAAAGCCAGTTTTATCCTTTTTTTTCTGTTTGTGCTTGCCACATCCTATTCCCAACAAAACTACTGGCAGCAACAAGTCAACTACACTATCGATGTTTCGTTAAACGATAAAGAACATACACTAACGGGATTTGAAAAAATTGAATACAGCAACAACTCTCCGGACACATTGCGTTTTATCTGGTTTCATCTTTGGCCTAATGCGTATAAAAACGATAAGACAGCCTACACTGACCAGGCTTTGGAAAATGGCAGTACTAAATTTTATTTTTCCGGCAAAGAGGACAAAGGATATATTAACCGGCTGGAGTTTAAAGTAAATAATGTAACGGCAACTATTGAAGATCATCCTAACCATATTGATATTATTAAACTCGTTTTACCTTCTCCATTATTACCCGGTGAGAAAACAATAATCACCACTCCCTTTCATGTAAAACTTCCCTTTAATTTTTCAAGAGGGGGACATGATGGACAGAGTTATCAAATCACCCAATGGTTTCCTAAACCAGCCGTGTATGATAAAAATGGCTGGCACCCGATGACCTATCTTGACCAGGGGGAATTTTATAGTGAGTTCGGACAATTTGATGTTAGCATTACCCTTCCTGAAAATTATGTGGTAGCGGCAACAGGTGAATTACAAAATGTTCAAGAAAAAGAATGGTTGAAAACAAGAAATAACTACAACTGGGAGCCTGTTACCGAAAAAGAAAAAAATGCGTACGGCCAAACAAAAACAACTTTGCAGCTTTTTCCACAATCAGCTACTAAAACTAAAACACTACAATACCGGCAAAACAATGTTCATGATTTTGCATGGTTTGCCGATAAACGATATATAGTAAATTATGATAGCTGCCAATTATCCTCCGGAAAAATAGTTGATGTTTTTACTTTCTATACTCCAAAACATAAAAAAATGTGGTCGCTTACGGTAGCAAATGCAAAAGATGCCATCCGCCATTATTCAAATTTGGTTGGTGAGTATCCTTATTCTATTGTAAGTGTGGTACAGGGTCCCGATAACCTTGGAGGTGGTATGGAATATCCAACTATCACTTCCATTTCTCCAACGAATGATGAAAAAGCACTGGATGTTGTAATAGCACACGAAATAGGTCACAACTGGTTCTCCGGAATTCTGGGTAGCAATGAAAGAAAACATCCCTGGATGGATGAAGGCATTAACAGTTATTACGATGCCAGTTATAAAAAAGCTAAATATGGAGAACAATCAAAATTAGAGCAACTGATCTTTGAAACAAAAGTGGTTACAAAAACAGATCAGCCAATTGAGTTGCCGGCCGAAAATTATAGCTTTATAAATTATGCCCTTACAGCCTATTATAAATCGGCTGAATGGCTTCGCTACCTCGAATCGCAGTTTGGCACTTCCGCTTTTAATAAAGCCATGCAGGATTATTACAACCGTTGGAAATTTAAGCACCCTCAACCGGAAGATTTTAAACGATCGATAGAAGAAAGCGTCGGCAAAAATCTAGATGCTGAATTTTCTTTCTTAAGCAAAAAAGGCATACTCCCAACACAGCAACGTAACGGGACTACCGTTGCCTCCATATTTGGTTTAAAAAAAATGGCTGCATTTGGAAAAAAGCCCACAAAGAATTTAATTGTCTTTGGCCCCTTGATTGGAATAAATAGTTATGATAAAATCATGCCCGGCGCTTTTATTACCAATGTAAAATTACCACCATCTAATTTCGAGTTCTTTCTTGCACCAATGTACTCTACAGGCTCAAAAACAATAACTGGACTTGGAATGGCGAAATATAATTTCTACCCGAATAATATTTTCAAGAAAGTTGAACTTGGCATTAGCGGCTCCACTTTCACGATGGATGAATTTACAGATAGCGATGGCAACAAAAACTATTTTGGCTTTCATAAAATCGTTCCGGGTATAAAGTTTACGTTGCAAGAGAAAAATCCACGCAGCACCCTTACCCGATTTATACAGTTCAAAACATTTTTGATTGGCGAAGATGCTCTTCGCTTTTATCGGGACACTGTTATAACTCAACCAGGGCCGGATACTACTATTAGCAATAAATACCGAACCACCAACGAAAACAGAACACTCAACCAATTACAATTCGTTGTAGAAAATAACCGGGTACTATATCCTTATCGTGGCGAATTAAAAATAGAGCAGGGTGAGGATTTTGTTCGAACTGCATTTACCGGAAAATACTTTTTCAATTATCCTAAAAAAGGAGGTTTGGATGTTCGTTTGTTTGCAGGAAAATTTTTTTATACCAGCGGCAAAACTTTTACCAAACAGTTTGCTACAGACCGTTATCACCTGAATATGACCGGTGCAAACGGCTATGAGGATTATACCTACAGCGATTACTTTGTTGGTCGAAATAAGTTTGAAGGAACTGCCAGTCAGCAAATAATGGTTAGAGACGGAGCTTTTAAAGTAAGAACCGATTTATTGGCCGATAAAGTAGGCAGAACTGATGACTGGTTAATAGCGGCTAACTTCAGTACCACTATTCCTCCTGGCATAAATCCTTTAGAGCTTTTACCAATTAAAATTCCGTTGAAATTATTTTTTGATATTGGAACTTATGCAGAAGCATGGAAACAAGGTACAGAACTAGACCGCTTTATTTTTGATGCGGGATTACATATCCCTCTATTCAAAGAAACCGTGAATATATACATGCCGCTTGTTTACAGCAGCGTATTCAAAGATTATATACAATCTACCATCCCGGAAAAAGGTAGATTCTGGAAAAAGATTTCCTTCTCCATCGACATCTCCAATTTTAGTCTACGGAAAATAGACCGCAATTTTGCTTTCTGATGAGTGAGCCACAGCAAATACAATATCTTACTAACCGGAAAATTGATAAGGTTAAGTGGGACAATTGTATCAGTAAGGCAGGTAGCGGCCTTATTTATGTCTACTCGTTTTACTTAGATACTATGGCAAAGCATTGGGATGCTTTGGTATTAAACGACTATGAAGCAGTGATGCCATTAACCTGGAATAGCAAGTACGGCATCAACTATTTATATCAACCTTTTTTGGCTGCGCAACTGGGTGTTTTTGGAAACAGTATTACAGAAGAACTGGTTGAGAATTTTATCCAGGAAATTCCTACTTCTTTTCGGCTAATAGAAATTTCGTTGAACAGTAAAAATATTTTTGGCGCACCTACGGGTTTCTCCATTCACAGAAGCAATTATGTGTTGGATTTGAACAAGCCATATCAAACTCTATTTAGCAATTACCGGGAAAATATTCGAAGGAATATTAAGAAAGCCGAACAGCTTGGTTGTATCATTAAAAAAGACTTTGATGTGGAAGAAGTGATTACACTGGCTGTACAACAGATGAAAGCACAAAACAATGAATCAACTGACAACATCAATCGCTTTCGAAAATTGTATCAATCATTAGAGGAGAAAAAAATGACAGCTACTTATGGCATCACACTCAATAATGAATTGCTGGCATCCTGTGTTTTTTTCTTTTCCCATAATCGAGCCTATTATATTTTAGTGGGCAATCATGCCAACGGAAAAACAATAGGCGCATCTCATTTTTTAATTGATGCGTTTATAAGAGATCATGCAGGAAAAGAAATGCTGTTGGATTTTGAAGGCTCAGATATATCCAGCCTTGCATTTTTCTATAGCAGCTTTGGAGCTGCTCATGAAGTGTATCCTGCTGTAAAAATCAACCGGCTTCCTTTTTATTTGAAATGGCTGAAGAGATGAGTGAGTGTTCCAAGTTCGGAGTTCGGAGTCGAAGTCTCAAAATTTGAAGGTTCTGACTATTTACTCAGGGCTAATGACTACTAACTATGCTCTCTGCAAACAACAAATCAATCGGCCTTGTAATTTTAAAATTATTCTCTTCTCCTTCTACTAATGAAACTTTCATTCCGTATGCTTCAGCGACTGTCGCCTCATCGGTAAATTTATCTTTGTAGTCGATTTGAAAAGCAGGCAGCAATATTTTACTATGAAAAGTTTGTGGAGTTTGTATCAGCATTACTTTATTTCTGTCAAAGGCATCACTTCCTTCTTCTGTAATTAATCGAATGCTATCTTTTGATGCAATGGCTGGAATTGCAGTACCTGTTTCTACAGCCTGTGCATAACAGCGATGAATTAATCCCTTTGTCAATAAACATCGAACTCCATCATGTACAAATATGATAGACTCTGCTTCCACTAATGCCAATCCATTTTTTACGGATTGAAAACGAGTGTCGCCACCTGCCGTAATTCGTATCCGGTCTTTATCGAAGTAAGCATCAATAATTTCCTGACCCATGTCGGTATAATCAACTGGCAGTACTAAAACTATTTGTAAATCTTCATACGATTCTAAAAAAGTTTTCAATGTATAATAAAGCACTGGTTTATCCTTCAACAGCATGAATTGTTTCGGAAGATTACTCTCCATTCTTGTTCCTGAGCCTCCTGCTACTATTATGGCATACTTTTTCATCACTTATCTACTTATAAATTTTCACTTCATTTATTCCTTCACTATTTCTCATTCCTCTGTACATCCCCTCACTATTAAAAACCATGGCTGCATTTCCTTTTGCATCTACCCCAATCATTCCTCCTTCGCCATCAATCTTCATCAGCTTATCATGCACCACAATATTCATGGCTTGTTCTAATGAAAGCCCTTTGTATTCCATCAGGCAACTAACATCGTATGCTGTAACAGCACGGATAAAAGGTTCGCCATGCCCGGTGCAACTGATAGCACAAGTTTTATTGTTGGCATAAGTGCCGGCTCCAATTATAGGACTATCTCCTACTCTTCCAAATTGTTTATTCGTCATTCCACCTGTACTCGTAGCTGCTGCAATATTGCCATGCACATCCAACGCCACTGCACCAACTGTTCCAAATTTTTTATCCGCCGTTGCTTTAGCGGAGGAGCTATTATCCTTAACAATTACATTATGATCTAATGCAGCTTCGTCAGAACCTTGCATTTGTTTCCATTGATTATGACGAAATTCAGAAAAGAAATATTCATCTGACTCTGTTTTCAAGCCATTCAATACTGCAAAATCGTAAGCACCTTTTCCATTCAGCATTACATGCTGGCTTTTGGTCATAATTGCATAGGCCAGCTCCACCGGGTTGCGAATATGTTGTACAGCACTAACTGCACCAGCCATTGTTGTTTTACCATCCATGATGGAAGCATCCATTTCCTGGCTACCATCTTTACCAAAAACAGAACCCCGGCCTGCATTAAAAAGGATATTGTCTTCTAATGAAACAGTGGCAGCCCGAACAGCTTCAACAGCTGTCCCTCCTTTTGCTAAAACTTCACTTCCATTATCAAGTGCATTTTCAAGAGCCGTATGATAAGCAAGCTCTTTCTCATCCGTCATATCCGTTTTAAGGATCGTTCCTGCGCCGCCATGAATCACCAAAGTGTATATAGACATACGTGTAAGTGGGTATTATTTAAAAGGCGAAATTAGTTAATTTGGCCCCCTATTAAAAATAAGGCTGTGCAATTTCCCAAAAGAAAGCTTACCCAAGGTGATATTGTCCTCATCATCGCCAACCTGGTTCCAATTTATGGTGTTTGGTTCCTGAACTGGAGTGCAGTAGAAGCATTTATTGTCTATGCACTGGAGACATTAATGATTGGAGTACTAACAGTATTAAAGATGCTTGTTGTAACAATGTTTCGGAAAAAAGATACCTGGCACAACCGGGGAAGTTCTTCACAAGTATCCGGGCTTTTCTTTATTCTTTTTTTTATTATGCACTTCGGCATTTTTGCTTTGGTACAAACAACCATCTTCTCTCAATCAGCAGGCATCACAGCTCCCGGCAAAGGTATGATGCACTTCTTCTTTCATTGGTATGAATACATTACAAAAGATGTCGGAATTATGTTAATGAGTTTAGGTATTGGGCATCTGGCAAAGAATTTTATTCCTTTTGTTGCAACCGGGGAGTACAAAACGATTTCGATGATGAACCTGATGTTTCAGCCCTATGGAAGAATATTTATTCAGCAGTTTACAGTAATCCTGGGAAGTATGTTCCTTAGCTTCGGATTAGGAAAGGCATTTATTTTAATATTTGTAGTGGCGAAAATATTCTTTGAAGTGTTTGTCAACTTTGAAGATGCTATTAACAAGTCAATTACCAAATTGGAAAAAGAATCAGGAAAGCAGTAGCTCACACTCATGCAACAGATTTTCCCGGGAGATAGTTACGGTTCCTACCTCTTCACAAACTAGGCCTCCCGCAATATTTGCAACTTCTGCCATTAGGTGAATATTTTTTGTGGCTGCATATACCATTGATGCCACAGCTATAACCGTATCCCCGGCACCAGATACATCTGCAATATTTCTGAAGTGTGAAGGAATGATGCTGGATTGTTTATCCTGCTGATAAAAAACTCCTTTTTCTGAAAGTGTGATAAAGGAGATTTTATGCTGCAATAACTTTTGCAATTCTATATGAATATCCTGAAGTAATGGCAGGTTTACCTTGTCGAAAAGAATGTTCAAACCTTCTTTAACTTCTTTCAGATTGGGTTTAAAAATATCAGTATGCTGATAGGAGAAAAAATTCTTTCGCTTTGGATCTACCGCTGTAATCACATTTGCTTTTCTACAAAGGCTTATCACTTCCTGGATGATCTTTTCCGTAAGAACCCCTTTATTATAATCTTCAAAAATGATTATGTCCGGCTTTTGTGCTGCAATAAACTCTTTTACTTCAGCCAGTAAATTATTTTCATCTTTACCTGCAAGGTCATTGGTCACTTCAGCATCAAGACGCATCATTTGTTGATTACGACTGATGATACGGGTTTTACTGGTTGTAATTCTTTCTGTGCTCCTCAATAAATAATTTGTATGAATGTCATGGGTGGTAAACAATTCATCCAGTAGTTCACCTTCTGTATCATTACCAGCTACAGATAAAATAAAAACCTCCGCCCCAAGTGATTTGCAATTCAACGCCACATTACCAGCACCACCGATTCTATACTCTTTATTATTCAGCGATACAACAGGTACCGGTGCTTCCGGAGAAATCCGATCCACTTTGCCCCACATGTAAGTGTCGAGCATTACATCGCCAATTACTCCAATTTTTAGCTTCGAAAAAGAATCAAACAGTTTTTTGAAATCTTCCATACCTCAAAATAAGCGATTATTTTTTGAACAAAAGAAAACGTCCTGCGTAAGGCAGGACGTTTTTACTATTTTGCGATTTAATTTTTCTTCGGCTTGTGTAATTGATTCAATCCTTTCACCACATCTGCTGTAATGTTATATGCTGTATCCCGATAATAAAAAAGTCCTTGCTCATAAGAAACGATATATGAGTAATCTTTTGTTTGATTATACTCTTTTAAAAATCCTTCAATTTTTGTTTTGATATCGTTCTGTCTTCTCACCATAAAGTCACTGTATTCCTGGTCGAGCTGCTGCTTTCTTAATTTAAGCTGCTCATCCAATTTCTTCATTTCCTCACTTGCCACTTGTGACTGTGCTTCTGAAAGACTTCCTGATTGAGCCTGGTTTTGATAATAATTAAATTTTTGCTGCAGGTTCTTAGTAAGTCTATCTACTTCCTGATTGATGGCTTGCTCTTTTTTACTCAATTCATCTTTTACTTCTTTTACCATATCAAAATTAGCTGCCACGGAGTCCATTTCGAAGTAAGCAATCTTGAATTGCCCATTCGACATTGTTGTATCGGAACCAGTTTTATTGCCACTTGATTTATTCCCTTTTCCAGAACTAAAATGGGAAATTAAAAGAAACCCCGCTACAAGGCTCAGTAACACATTCCAAATTATTAATCCGTTTTTCATTCAGTTCCTTTTTTGCAAATTAAGTAAGAATAGGGTGGCAAATATAAGCAATCAAGGCACTTTATGAAAGACTTAACAGCCAATGTTAAAATAAAAAAGGAGCAAGAAAAATCCTTGCTCCTCGTATTCGTTTTAATCACTTTTTCAAGCGAGAATCAATGATTATTCTTCCTCGTCAAAAGCCATCGCCTCACGGGTGCTTTGCAGCAACTCGTATTCTTCCTTGCTTCCTACGATCATGTTTTCAAACTCTCTCAAACCAGTACCAGCAGGTATTGGATGACCAGTGATTACATTCTCTTTCAATCCAAGCATATCATCGGTTTTACCGTTGATAGCCGCTGAAGACAACACTTTAGTAGTTTCCTGGAAAGATGCCGCTGAAATCCAGCTTGGTACACCCAATGAAGCTTTAGTGATACCCAACAATGTTGGAGAAGATGTAGCAGGTTTTGCATCACGGAACTCAACCAGCTTCTTATCGTTACGACGAAGGATTGAATTCTCTTCTCTAACTTCACGAAGTGTTACAATCTGTCCGGCACGTAGTTTAGTGCTATCGCCGATTTCCGTTACAACCTTCTTATCATAAATGAAATCATTCTCTTCTACAAACTCAAACTTATCAGTTAAATCATCTTCCAGGAATCTTGTATCCCCCGGATCAACGATATTTACTTTACGCATCATCTGGCGAACGATACACTCAATGTGTTTATCATTGATTTTCACACCTTGTAAACGATAAACTTCCTGGATCTCATTCACCACATACTCTTGTACTGCGAATGGCCCTTTAATTGAAAGAATATCGAATGGTGCAATCTGTCCATCACTTAATGGAACACCTGCTTTTACAAAGTCGCCATCTTGTGCTAAAATCTGTCTTGTTAATGGAACAAGATATTTTTTCTGCACACCATCTTTCGCTTCAATGATAATTTCACGGTTACCTCTTTTGATAGCACCCATCATAACTACACCGTCAATTTCAGAAACTACAGCTGGGTTGCTTGGGTTTCTTGCCTCGAACAATTCAGTTACACGAGGAAGACCACCGGTAATATCTCTCAACTTACCCAATACACGAGGAATTTTCACAATTACCTGGCCTGCTTTCACTTCTTCGCCTTCTTCCATAATGATATGGCTTCCGGTAGGTAAGTTGTATGATTTTTTATCCTTTCCTTCTACTAAGATGGAAGGTATCTTGGTTTTATCTCTTGTTTCGATAACCACTTTCTCACGGTGTCCAGTTTGCTCATCGGCCTCTTCACGGTAAGTAACGCCTTCGATAACGTTATCAAACTTCACTGTACCGTTAATCTCTGCCATGATTACGTTGTTGAACGGATCCCATGTGCAAAGAACATCACCTTTATTAATCTTCTGGCCATCCTTCACATTTAAGGTAGCACCATAAGGAATATTGTTAGTGATCAATAAACGATCATTCTTCGTATCAATGATACGAACCTCACCAGTACGTCCGATTACGATTTGTGCTTTAGCGCCATCTTTATTTTCAATGATAACAGTACGTAATCCATCAAATTGTATTGTACCATCAAACTTAGCAGCTAATGTAGATTCAACCGAAGCAGAACCTGCCACACCACCTACGTGGAATGTACGAAGTGTAAGCTGTGTACCCGGCTCACCAATTGATTGCGCAGCAATGA
>LNFJ01000082.1 GCA_001464625.1 Bacteroidia bacterium Ga0077558
TTCTAATTTTTCCTGTAAACTGTTAAACATGATTCCGAGTATTTTTCACTATCCTGTAAATGAAAAAGTGAACATCAAATGTTCACTTTTTAAAGAATAGCAAAGATAGAAATGTAAAGTTTTATGTCAGTATAATCTTTTTAGTTTTTAAATCAATTTCCGAGGTAAGTTCTCAACAGTTTGCAGCGGTTAGACGCCTTTAATTTGGTGATGGCTTTGTCTTTGATCTGGCGTACTCTTTCTCTGGTCAGACTAAAACGTTCACCAATATCTTCCAGGCTCATCGGATGATCAACACCGATGCCAAAAAAGAAGCAAATCACCTCTTTTTGACGTTCTGTCAATGTTTTCAGTGAACGGTCAATTTCAGTTTTTAACGACTGGGTATGGTCAAGTTCGCCATCTGTTTTATCGGCATTATGGTTCTCCAGCACATCCAACAAAGTATTTTCTTCGCCTTCAGACATGGGGCTATCCATACTTACATGGCGGGCATTGATGCCAATAGTAGCTTTTACTTCTTCGATATCCATTTCCAGCACTTCGGCCAATTCTTCGGCAGATGGCTCTCTTTCAAATTGCTGTTCCAGCAACGAATAAGCTTTTTGGATGCGATTGGTAAGTCCGACTTTATTGAGAGGTAAGCGAACAATACGGGATTGCTCTGCCAGGGATTGTAAAATACTCTGGCGGATCCACCAAACGGCGTAGGAAATGAATTTAAATCCACGGGTTTCATCAAACCGCTGGGCGGCTTTTATCAATCCAAGATTACCCTCATTAATCAGGTCTGGGAGCGACAATCCCTGGTTTTGATATTGCTTGGCAACGGATACCACAAAACGAAGATTCGCTTTAGTTAAGCGATCTAGTGCCTGTTGATCTCCTTCCTTAATGCGGGTAGCTAATTTTACTTCTTCCTCAGGAGAAATAAGTTCGACCTTGCCAATTTCTTGCAGATACTTTTCAAGGCTTTGAGATTCTCGATTGGTAATGGATTTCGAGATCTTCAGTTGTCTCATACTCATAGGTTGGTTTTTAATGGTGCATTTTAAGGGTTCAAGAATTATAAGAATAGACAATCTTATTACTCAAAAAATACCCACCACAATGTCATAGGTTGTTCAACATATTGAACGTCAAGGCAATTTATTGGATTTACGTGTATTAGCCAAATATTATTTTGGTTTAACCTTAACGTTTAAAGTTGCTATTTATTTTTCAATTGGAAACCTTCTGCTAAAAAAGGGGAAAAATAACTTACAAAATATTTTGTGGCAAGCATTATTTCTCTATTATTGCAACAATCGCCAAGCTTGAGGCGCAAGAAGAATGAGTAAACAATTATATACCCTGGAGTTCCCGGTTCGCTGCTCTCCCTCAATACTATATGAATTTCTTTCCACTCCTGCCGGATTAGGAGAATGGTTTGCAGATAAAGTAGATGAAAGAGACAATGTCTTTTATTTTGGCTGGAATGGCACTTTTGAGAAGGCCGATAAGCTGGAAAGCGAACAAGATAAATTTATTCGTTTTCATTGGCAAACAGCCCCTAAAGAAGAGTACTTTGAGTTTCGGATTGATAAGTCTGAAATCACCAATCAGACTATTCTTATCATCAAAGATTTTGCTGAGAAAAAGGAAATAAAAGACCAGAGCAGGTTATGGGATTATCAGGTAAAAGAACTTTTTCATAGGCTCGGTAACTAATCTTTTAATAAGCTTACCAAATTATTGTACGCTACGAGTAATATATTTTTAGCATCATCCCACTGTGTAAGTGGGATTTTTTGTGCCAGCTTCAGAAATTCTTGTTGTTGTATTAGTTCACCAAATTCAATTGCTGAAAAATCATTGACGGCTGTATAATTATCCTTTTCAAAATGATGCTCCCATTGATTTTCGTGGATTCCTATAAAAAATGCGCTGGTGGCAATAGTATCAAATGCAGCAATTATTTTTTGTTGGTATAGCTGCTTGTAGTTGCCGGAAAGATGAAGTGTGATACTGAAATATTTTCCCCACCAAAACATAGTACGGATGGCCAGGATATTGTTTTTATCAAAACAACGGGGGTAATCCAATATAAGGTAAGGCAAGCCCATATAATTTTCGCCTCTTGAAATTTTGGGACGAGTCAAAAGAGTTGCTACTGGGAATAAATTAGAATGGTGATGTATTATTTCTTCCTCCGCAGTTTGCAGCTCTGCCAACAACATTTTTACCTTTTCAATTATGGCATTCTTTGTTAAAATAACGGCTGCATTAGTAACCAGTTCCATCTCCTTTTCTGAAAGCCTTATTTTTGCGCCACTCATATATTAAAGATAAGTGTTCAAAAAATTAGATAAACTCATTGTTAAGGCTTTTATTGGTCCTTTTATCGCCACGTTTTTTATTACGTTGCTGGTATTAATAATGCAGTTTTTCTGGTTATACATTGATGATTTTGTGAGCAAAGGATTAAGTACGGGATTGATTCTTGAATTTATATGGTACCTCAGCGCCACCTTAGTTCCACTTGCATTACCGCTTGCCATTCTGCTTTCTTCTTTAATGACGTTTGGTAATCTTGGTGAAACGTTTGAATTGGTAGCCATTAAATCAGCAGGTATTTCGTTACTGCGATTTATGCGACCATTGTTTTTCGTTGCATTAATGCTGTCTGGTGTTGCGTTTGTTTTTGCTAATTATGTGATACCTGTTGCTAACCTGAAACAGCGAACCTTGCTGGCGGATATTGTATATGCCAAACCAGCTTTTGATTTGAAAGAAGGTGTTTTCTATGATAAAATAAGCGGCTTCTCCATTAAGATTGGTACCAAAGAAGCAAACGATAGTGTGATAAGAGATGTGATAGTCTATGAGCAGGGTAATCCGTTGCAAGACAATTTCATCATTGCCAAAAGCGGCATTATGCGGGTTACAGAGGATAAGCGTTTTATGGAGTTCAACCTGAAAGATGGATGGAGGTATGAGGAAAAAGGAAATACCTACGAAAGGAATTCTGAATTTATACGCATAGGATTTAAAGAATACAAAAAGCGATTTGATTTAAGCTCCCTGGGATTTAACAATCGGACTGCAGATAGTGTGAATAGGAATAATGAAAAAATGTTTAGTATGCGTCAATTGGAAAAAGCAATTGATTCATTAAAAAGGGATAACATAAAAATAGAAAACCAGAACGTAACAGATATGTTCCGGCAACTACGGTTTACAGGGATTATCGATTCTGTTTGGGATAAGAAAAAAATACCTGATACATTCAAAGCAAAGAAGGTAAAAAGTTTTGACTTGCTATTGCCGGATTCTGCAAAATCACAAGTAAGTCAATCGGTGCAAAGTGTTGCTTCTTCAGTCCGCAT
>LNFJ01000083.1 GCA_001464625.1 Bacteroidia bacterium Ga0077558
GGCGAAAAATTTGCCAAGGAAGATAGTATGAGCCCTTTTGCAGGCATGTGGCTCGCAACCTTTATACTACTTCCTATCGCCTTTTTTCTTATTTATAAAGCCATGCATGACTCACAACTTTTTAATAAAGAGTTTTATTCAAAAATTTTCAGAGTTATCCGAAATTTTATTGGAGTTAAAAAAACAAAGTAAATTTTCAATACACTATAAATTAATTCGGTATCTAAGTAAGTTGGTATTATTTATTACATTCGGGATTCTAAAAGCCAGGTTTTATGAGAGTTTACTTATGTGTATTAAGCATTATTTTTTTCGGGTGCAACTCTTCTACTAATAAGGATTCCCAAGCTGGGGAAAGTTCAGAGAATGTTGTTTCTAACGCTGATTTTATGAAACCACAAAAAATTAGTTTCCAAGAGTTGCCTTCAGCAATAACTGTAGTAGGAACTTTCAACGAAGCATGGAAATGGACAGATAGTTTGGGAGAGAATATTTTTGTGTTATCTCATGAAGTAAAAAAGGATGTGCAACCAAAAGAATTTGATGAAGAAGCAGAGTCAGGATTTATATATACAGCACACTATTTATTGAAAGAAGGTAAATACAGGGCTATTAGAACATCTACTGACGATCAGAAATCCTGTTCATTTGATTTGCTTTGTGATTTCATTCCTGGCTCTACTACAATATCAGATTTGGATAATAACGGGTATGCTGAAATTAAGTATCAGTTTGCGAAGGCTTGCCGGAGTGATGTTTCACCCTCTGCTATGACACTTGTATTAAGGGAGAATGGGAAAAGCTATATGCTTAATGGTACAAGATGGGTTGCATTTGAAGATGGCATGTCATTTAATATTACAGAGGATAATGCTAACCTTGATGGAAACTCGCCATTAAAAGACGAACTCGCAGAAATGGAACGGGCAATGGGCAGATATGAAAGTGAGTATCAGTTTTCAAATGCACCTCCTGCATTTTTAAGTTTTGCCCGTAAGGAATGGATTAAATATGCAAAAGAAAATATGGGAGATTGACATTTGAATACTGCAAAACAAAATCTCAATGTTCAAAAATGGGTAGCTCTAGTTTCTGTACTACTGCTGGTTGTAAAATTCATTGCTTACTATTCAACGTATTCAGTTGCCATTCTCACCGATGCACTTGAGAGTATTGTAAATGTAGCCGCCGGATTTATTGGTTTATTTAGTTTATTCGTAGCAGCGAAGCCACGGGATATGGATCATCCATACGGACATGGTAAAGCAGAGTTTCTTTCAGCTGCAATTGAAGGAACCTTAATAGGAAGTGCCGGGGCTATCATATTATATAAAGCCGTTCAGAACTTTATTAATCCGGTTGAACTTCAAAAAATTGATTATGGAATATGGCTGGTAGCAGCAACAGCAATTGTAAATTATATAATGGGTTTTTTTTGCCTCCGCATTGGAAAGAAGAATGGTTCATTAGCTTTAATGGCAAGCGGCAAGCATTTGCAAACAGACACCTGGTCCACTGTGGGCATTGTAATAGGACTTGTTTTGCTTTATTATACAGGATATAAGTGGATTGATAGTACAGTAGCAATTCTATTTGCTTTTTTTATCATGTACACCGGTTATAAGATTCTTCGTCATTCTATTGCTGGTATTATGGATGAAGCAGATACAAAATTGCTTACAAGAATGGTGACGTTGCTAAATGCAAACCGCAAGGAGAATTGGGTGGATTTGCATAACCTTCGGGTTATAAAATATGGAAATGTATTGCATGTAGATTGTCACCTCACGGTACCATGGTATCTTAATATTCATGAAGGACATCGGGAAGTAGATGCTTTAGCAGCATTAATCAGGAAAGAGTTTGGCGAATCACTTGAATTGTTTGTTCATTCCGACGGATGTTTACCTTTTTCTTGCCGAATTTGTGATAAAAGCAATTGTACCGAGAGAAAGAATAATTTTGAACATCGGATTAACTGGACATTAGAAAATGTATCACAGAATAAAAAACATGAACTAGTATAATATGAAAACAAATACGACCTGGAAAAAAGATCATGAATTTGAAAGTTTGCATGAGCATAGTTCTATACAATTGGATGGAAGTCGAAAGAATGGGTTTGGTCCCAAAGCTTTGTTATTAGCAGGACTTGCTGGTTGCTCGGGTATAGATGTGGTTGACATTCTAGGAAAAATGAAAGTAGCTTTTTCTGATTTCTCTATTGAAACAGAGGCTGAACAAACTGAAGAACATCCTAAAGTTTTTAAAGAAATATTAATTACATATAAAATAAAAACATCACCGGATAACGAGGATAAAGTAAAAAAGGCAATCGATCTGTCGTTGGAAAAATATTGCGGCGTTTCAGCCATGCTGAAAAAGAATTCACCGATCGATTATAACTTAGTTATTCAGTAATTTAGGCGTCAACTATGCTTTCAAAAAAATCACAATATGCTTTTAAGGCACTTGCTTACTTGGCTACTAAGTATAATCAGGGGCCTGTGCTAATTTCTGAAATTGCTAAAAAGAAAAAAATTCCGTTGAAGTTTTTAGAAAATATTTTGCTGGAATTGAAGAAAGCCGATATTCTTGATAGCAAAAAAGGAAAGGGTGGGGGTTATTTTCTTAACAAAAGTCCAGAAAAAGTAAAAATGGCAACGGTGATCCGGCTTATAAATGGCCCGATAGCTATGTTGCCCTGCGTAAGCCTCTACTTTTATGAGCGATGTAAGAACTGTGATGAAAAGCATTGCGGTTTGCACGACATGATGCTGGAAGTTAGGGATGCAACCTTGAATATTGTAGAAAACAGAACTCTTAAGGACTTGATTGTCTGACTTATACTTTAGCGAACAGTTGTTTGCGTAAATCATCATAAAAATAGTCTATCGTCTTGGTAGGCTATTTTTTTACCCCTATTTTTGCAGTCTACTAAAATTATATACTATGTCGTTACGACTGGGAGATACAGCGCCAAATTTTACCGCACAAACAACGGAAGGAGAAATAAATTTCTACGATTTTATAGGCAATGGCTGGGCGATATTATTTTCTCATCCTGCCGACTTTACACCTGTTTGTACCACGGAGCTTGGTAAGACAGCTTTATTGCAGGAAGAATTTGCAAAACGCAATGTAAAAGTATTGGCTGTAAGTATTGATCCGTTAGATAAACATTTTGAGTGGAGAAAAGATATCAATGAAACACAGCATTGTACGGTAGGGTTCCCAATTATTGCGGATGCAGATAGGAATGTGGCAACACTATATGATATGATTCATCCAAATGCATCAGCTACTGCAACAGTTCGTTCGCTTTTTGTGATCGGACCAGATAAATTAGTAAAATTGATGATTATCTATCCTGCATCAACAGGAAGAAATTTTTATGAAGTATTACGGGTTGTTGATTCGTTGCAATTAACAGCTGGGTTTAGTGTGGCTACCCCGGCCGATTGGAAATCTGGCGAAGATGTAATTGTAGTACCGGCAGTTTCTACCGAAGATGCGATCAAGAAATTTCCAAAAGGGGTTAAAGTTGTAAAGCCCTACTTACGTTATACACCACAGCCAAATTTATAATGCTGAGTCCTGGACAAATACAACAAATTGAAGAAAGTACAGTTCCGGAAGCAATTGGGTTAGTTACTCAGTTGTTTTCAGAAGGCGTAGTATTTTCTTCGTCATTAGGCCAGGAAGACCAGGTCCTTACAGACATTATTTTTAAAAATAACCTGCCGGTAAAAATCTTTACCATTGACACCGGAAGATTATTTAGTGAAACATATGAGTTGCTCGACAGAACAACGGCTCGCTATAAAAAAAACATCGATGTGTTTTTTCCTGAAGCTACAGCTGTAGAGCAGTTTGTAAATGCAAAGGGAATAAATAGCTTTTATGATACGGTTGACAACAGAAAAGAATGTTGTTTTATCAGAAAAGTAAAACCTTTGAACAGGGCATTAAAAGGAGCCAAAGTTTGGATAACAGGATTAAGAGCTGAGCAATCGGGTAACAGAGAGCAAATGCCAATGATAGAATGGTCGGATGAAAAACAGTTGTACAAATTCAATCCGCTTATACGGTGGAGCTATGAGGATATGATGGAGTACATTAAACAACATAATGTGCCATACAATCATTTGCATGATAAAGGTTTTATAAGTATTGGATGTGCGCCATGTACAAGAGCCATTGAACCGGGTGAAGATGCCAGAGCAGGCCGATGGTGGTGGGAAACATCGCAAAAAGAATGCGGATTACATGAAAGTGTAACGAAAGTAGTAGTGTAAATTTTTTTGAGCAATAAGTCTACTGTTAAAGTAGACTTGTAAGAAAATATTATTATGAGTAACTATCATTTGAATTACCTCGAGGAGCTGGAGGCTGAGAGTATTTATATATTCCGGGAAGTAGCGGCGCAATTTGAACGTCCTGCTTTATTGTTTAGTGGAGGTAAAGATTCCATTACCCTGGTTCATCTCGCCAAAAAAGCATTTGCGCCGGGAAAAATCCCTTTTCCATTAGTACATATTGATACCGGGCATAATTTTCCTGAAGCTTTGGCATTTCGGGATCAATTAGCAAACGAAGTAAATACAACATTGACGGTGCGGAAAGTGGAAGACACCATTAAGCAAAGAAGTCTTACCGAACCTAAAGGAAAATTTCCGAGCCGCAACTGGTTACAAACTTATACGCTTCTGGATACCATTGAAGAATTCAAATTTGATTGCTGCATTGGTGGTGCAAGAAGGGATGAAGAAAAAGCAAGGGCCAAAGAAAGAATTTTTTCGGTGCGGGATGAATTTGGACAATGGAATCCCAAATTGCAACGACCTGAGTTATGGAATATTTATAATGGTCGAATTCACAAGGGAGAAAATGTAAGAGTGTTCCCCATCAGCAACTGGACAGAACTTGACATTTGGAATTACATACGAAAAGAAAATATTGGCTTGCCTTCTATTTATTTTTCGCATGAAAGAGAAGTAATAGAGCATGAAGGGCAGTTGGTAGCAATGAGTGAGTATGTGCAACCGGGAGCTGAAGATGTGATCACTACAAAGAAAGTTCGTTACCGTACCGTTGGTGATATGACTTGTACGGCAGCCGTGGAGTCAACCGCTTCTACATTGGATGAAGTGATCAACGAAATAATTTCTACTAAAATAAGTGAACGAGGAGAAACAAGAATTGATGATCGGGTTACAGAAGCAGCGATGGAAGACAGGAAGAAGAATGGATATTTCTAGAGAAGTCGGAAAGACGGTAAGCCAGAAAGTCCCAAAGAAAATTCTGTAATTGTAAAGCATATTTAGCTATTCGAAATATCACTTCCGACTTCCGGTCTCCCGGACTTTCGGACTAAAAATAACACAATGGATTTACTAAGATTTATAACTGCAGGTAGTGTTGATGATGGAAAAAGCACATTGATCGGTCGTTTATTATACGATAGTAAAAATATTTTGATCGATCAGTTGGAGGCGTTGGAAAAATCAACCAAGAATAGAACAGATGGTTCTGTTGACCTTGCTTTATTGACTGACGGATTAAGAGCCGAAAGAGAGCAAGGAATTACAATAGATGTGGCGTACCGCTATTTTACTACACCAAAAAGAAAGTTTATCATAGCTGATGCACCAGGCCATGTGCAGTACACCAGGAATATGATTACAGGTGCATCGAATGCCAATCTTATTATTATACTGGTTGATGCTAGACAAGGTGTGGTGGAGCAAACCCGCCGCCATTCTATCATCGCATCGTTATTAAAAATACCACATGTGGTTGTAGCTATTAATAAAATGGATCTGGTAGAGTATTCAGAAGATGTGTACAATAATATTGTTATTGATTATGTGGAAGTCGCCAAACAATTAGGATTGAATGATGTGACCTATATTCCGATCAGTGCATTGAATGGAGATAATATCGTTGATAAATCAACAGTAATTGATTGGTACGATGGCAAACCCTTACTTGAATTGCTGGAAGAAGTAGAAATTGATAACGATATTAATTTAACGGATGCCCGATTCCAGGTGCAATTAGTTATTCGTCCGCAAACTGATGACTTACATGACTACCGTGGCTACGCAGGTAAAGTAATTAGTGGAATTTATAAGAAGGGAGACAAGGTAACTGTATTGCCAACTGGAATTGAGACGACAATCAGCAAATTAGAAGTGGGTGGGGAGGAAGTTGATGTAGTATTCGCTCCGCAAAGTGCAGTAGTTCAACTAGCAGATGATATTGATATAAGCAGGGGCGATGCAATAGCTAAAATTGATAATCAACCACAGGTGAGCAATGAACTGGAAGTATTGCTTTGCTGGTTAGACGATAAGCCGCTGGTGCCGGGAAATAAATATTACCTCCAACACAATAGTCGCCTGGTAAGAGCAGTAGTGAAGCAAATTGATTATAAACTGGACGTAAACAGTTTGCAACAACAACCAGTTGAGGGAAATGTAAAACTGAATGAAGTGGTAAAAGCTACGATTAGGACGGCCTCTCCAATTGTATATGATTCATTCCATAAATTAAATGTAAATGGTAGTGCCATTTTGATTGATGAAACAAGTAATGCTACCGTAGCTGCTGTATTGATACAATAATTACTATGATTTATCCCGGTAAAGAATTAAATGGGCTTTCGGCAATTAATAAAGTTTTGTCAACGGAGAATCCGGGTGATAGTGACGATGTAATTGCAGATGCAGCAATTGAGACCGATGATATTGGTTTGCCGGACGAGATTCATGGCAATATTCATAATGAAAGAAAGTGGAAGCGGATTGCAACTGTTTCATTAATTCTTTTTGCATTAATGATTATTGGTTTTTTTGTTTTGGAGTACGTTGGTTATGCAAGCCTCGCTTCCCTTGTTAAATCAGTTCAGTCAAATATTGACAGTTCTTTTTATCTGTTTATGGTAGCCGGATTTATCGCACAATTGGTAGATGGTGCGGTTGGAATGGGCTATGGAGTTACCAGCACAAGTTTGTTGATGAGTATGGGAGTAAACCCTGCTGCAATTAGTGGAAGTGTACACACAGCTGAAATTTTTAGTAGTGCAGCTAGTGGTTATAGTCATTATAAATTCGGTAATGTAAATAAGAAGCTTTTCAAAGTATTAGTGATACCCGGAGTACTTGGAGCAATTGCTGGTGCCGGTGCCTTGGTGTGGGCCGGAGAAAAATATGCAGGGTTTATAAAACCGGTATTAGGAGTTTATTGTTTAATACTGGGTGTGCGGATTTTGTACCAGGCATATAAGAAAGGCAAAAAGATAAAAAAAGTAAAACGGGCAGGTTGGCTAGCCGGTGCAGGAGGTTTTCTGGATAGTTTTGGTGGTGGCGGTTGGGGTCCTTTAGTTACCAGTACTTTAATTGCAAAGGGAAGAAGTCCCCAGTATGTTATTGGCAGTGTAAGTTTGAGTGAGTTTTTTGTAACGTTTGCAAGTGCTATGTCATTTTTTATGTTCATTGGCATTACGCATTGGCAGATAATTGCGGGTTTAATGATAGGAGGAGCAATTGCTGCCCCAATAGCAGCCAAACTTGCAGGAAAGTTACCCTTGCGAACAATGCTTATATGTGTAGGATTAATGGTAATCATATGGAGTCTACGTATAATTATAAAAGCAATCTAGTTTTTAATTATTAGTCTATAAATTTGGTAGAGTAATAAACCGCACTTATTTTTGCCCAATAGATATTTATAATGCTCAGTCAGAAATTAAATATACTGCCAGCTTTTTTTGATACTACTCAACGATGTTGTTGCCTATGAAATGGTGCTTTTTTTTAATTATTTAGTCTACTAAAACAATAGACTAAAAATTGTTTAATCGAAATCAAACCAAGTACATGAAACATTTTACTCTTTTAGTCACATTTTTATTGCCGCTGATTGTTTCAGCTCAGTTTACCGGCCGTGTTGTTAATGATAATAATGAACCTGTTCCGTTTGCCAGTGTAAAAGTTAAAAACACATCAACAGGTACTGTTACTGATTCAGTGGGTCGTTTTTCCTTTATCGTTAATCAGCCTTTTCCCTTTACATTAATAGTTTCTTCTGCAGGCTTTGGCCAACGGGAGTTTATTGTAAGAAATGCGAATAACAATAATATATTAGTTCAGCTAGAATCGCTTTTTCAAAGAGATACTGTTGTCATTACTTCGAGAAGGCGCAGAGAAGTGTTGCAGGATGTTCCCATTCCCATTTCAGTTATTAGTGGTGCTCAGGTAGAAGATGCCGGTGCGTTCAATGTGAACCGTGTTAAGGAATTTGTTCCTTCGCTGCAATTATATACTTCTAATCCCCGTAATACCGGAATTAATATCCGTGGACTTGGTTCTCCATTCGGTCTTACGAATGATGGCCTTGATCCCGGTGTTGGTTTTTATGTGGATGGTGTTTACTATGCCCGTCCGGCTGCTGCCACATTGGATTTTATAGATATTGAACGTATAGAAGTATTGCGTGGTCCCCAGGGAACATTGTTTGGTAAGAATACCACTTCCGGTGCTATTAATATCACCACCCGTAAACCAAGTTTTAAACCGGGTGCTAATTTTGAAGTGAGTTATGGTAACTATGGATATGTTCAGGCCAAAAGTTCTATAACTGGTGCGTTAAGTAAAAAATTTGCTGCAAGGCTTTCTTTCTCCGGTACACAACGTAATGGCCTGGTTGAAAATGTTAGAACAACAAAGTCTGTTAATGATATTAATAACATTGGCTTTCGGGGTCAGTTGTTATACAAACCATCAGATAATACGTCCCTCATTTTATCAGTAGATGATTCCCGCCAAAAACCTGACGGTTATGCGCAGGTGGTTGCAGGTGTGGTCGTAACAAAGCGTCCGGCTTATCGGCAATTTGGTGCCATCATAGCCGACTTAAATTATCAATTACCCAGTCAAAATGCATTCGATAGAGTTATTGATCATGATACACCATGGAATTCAGGTAATGATTTAGGAGGGGCATCTTTAAATTTTGATACCAAAATTGGACAAGGTACATTGACTGCAACTACAGCATGGCGTTACTGGAATTGGCGACCATCCAATGACAGGGATTTTACCGGGTTACAAGCATTGGCCAAATCGCAAAACCCTGCTAAGCACAACAACTGGTCACAAGAAATTCGCTATGCAGGTGAGTTTTCTTCTAAGTTGACGGGGGTGGTTGGTCTTTTCTATATAGACCAGGAAGTAAAAATTGATGGTACGGAAGAATCCGGAAATGCTCAATGGCGTTTTTCTCAAAGCTCTACCAGTAATCTTTGGCAAACACCAGGACTTTTTGAAGGATATGGAATTTATACAAAAGCTTCTATCAAATCACAAAGTGCAGCGGCATTTGCCAATGTGGATTGGGAAGTGGCAAAAGGCTTACACATATTGCCAGGTATCCGTTTTAATTATGACAAAAAAGATGTAAGCTACAACCGGGTAGCAAGAGGTGGTTTGGATACTGCCACTTACAATGGAACAACCGCCCAAAAAACAACTTTGCAGGGTTTTAAAAATGGAGTTTATACCAGTCAGGCTTATGTGGCTGATGCTGATGAAAATAATTTGACCTATCAGCTTACTGTGGCATACCGAGTTAATAAACGCATTAATGCATTTGCAACATACTCTACCAGTTTTAAACCTGTGGGTGTTAATGTGGCTGGTTTACCAACAGTAAATGGTCAGCCTGCTCTTGATCTGGCGGTTATTAAACCTGAAGACCTGACACACTTTGAAGTAGGTATAAAAACAAATCCCACAGATAACTTTACATTCAATATAGTCTATCATAATTCTGATATTAAGAATTACCAGACCAATGTTCAATCTGCTGAGTTAGGGGTTAATCGGGGCTATATAGCCAATGCAGAAGAAGTAAGAGTAAAAGGTCTTGAAGTGGATGCGAATTTTAAACTTAATAGTCATTTCTCGTTTTATGGAGCCTTAGCTTATACGGATGGCAAGTACGTAAAATTTACTAATGCGCCATTGCCACTGGAAGAAACAGGGTTGACAGAAAACGGAGTACAAAAAGCATTTAAAGATATTTCAGGTGGAGATTTACCCGGTATATCTAAATGGGCCGGATCTGTGGGGGGAGAGTTTACTACCCCCGCTGCTTTTTTAGGTAAAGCTGGTAAGCTGTTTATCGCTGCAGATGGTTACTATCGTTCTTCTTTTTCTTCAAGCCCGTCTCCATCCGCTTATTTAAATATTGATGGATATGCATTATTGAATGGAAGATTTGGCTTTAGAGCTGTTAATGGCCTTTCAGCTTTTATATGGGGACGTAATTTATTGGACAAGGATTATTACGAACAATTATTACCTGCTGGTGGAAATGCCGGGCATTATGCAGGTGTATTAGGCGATCAAAGAACATACGGAGTAACATTACGCTATTCTTTCTAAATGTTTTTTTACTAACCCTTAACATAGCTTTTTTCATATAACAAGCAATCGTTAGAGTAACGGCGTCCCGGTTCCCCGGGATGCCTATTTTAAAAAATCAACCCTGTGACCGAGAGGATAGGTGGAGGGCTGCAAATCCTTATACGTCGGTTCGAATCCGACCAGGGTGTCAATTTTTTTTGATCTGTAAATAGTAGTGTATGATATTATCCTATCCGGAAATAAACGAAGTGAGGCTTCCGCTCATTATACAAGGAGTAGTGATCAATAAGAAGGATAATAAGCCAGTAAGCTTTACCCATGTATATATTGAAAAATCCGAAGAAGAATCGTTAACAACTACCGAAGGGGAGTTTAAAATACTCTCCTGGCAGAAATTTCCTGTTACATTAATTGTAAAGCATATTCATTTTGAAACCGTCAGACTGGTAATTACTTCGGCATCGCAACAAATATTAATTTTTTTAAAAGAAAGATAGTACGGCATGCTCACTTCTTTTTTATCAATAAGAAAATTTATAATAGCTATATCGGTAATTATACTCTTGCCTTCCATTTCAACTGCACAAGTAAAACAAACAACCAATGTAAACCAGGTTTGGGCAGGATATTTTAACCAGACCCGGTTCAGTAGCAAATGGGGTATATGGGCTGATGCACATTTGAGAACCAAGGAAGATTTCTTTACCAATTTTTCGCAGGCTATTGTTCGGCTGGGGGTGACATATTATTTCACCGATGAGGCAAAGCTTACTGCGGGATATGCCTATATCAATCATTTCCCTGCGGAAAATCATAAAAATATTTCGCAACCTGAACATCGGCCCTGGCAACAGCTACAATGGCACACAAAATTTCCCAAACTCCGGATGATGCAATGGTTTCGATTGGAACAGCGTTTTCGCCGTAGAATTTTAAATGATGAAGAGCTGGCAGAGGGATATAATTTCAATTTTAAAATGCGGTATAATTTTTTTGCACAATTCCCATTAAGTAAAAAAAGATTTCAACCGAACACACTCTCTTTTGTGGTAAATGATGAAGTACATGTAAATTTTGGAAAGCAGATCGTCAATAATTATTTTGATCAAAACCGGTTTTTCCTTGGGTTCAACTACCATATCAATACTCATGATAATTTGCAGTTTGGTTATATGAACCTGTTTCAACAATTGGCAGCAGGCAATCGGTACAGGAATAATCATATAGTAAGGCTATTTTACTTTCATAATCTTGATTTAAGAATACAATAAAACAATGGAGAAGATTTTTTTAAGTGATTCCGGACCTAAAGTTTCCCCCGCTGTGTATGGTTTTTGGCGTTGGGAAGATTTTTCAGTAAATGGTGAATCGGCGATGGAGAAAATTGTGAATCTATGTCTTGAGTTAGGTATTAATACGTTCGACCATGCAGATATTTATGGTGGTTATCAATGTGAAGAGTTATTTGGGAATGTAATGCGTAGAAAGTCATTTAAAAGAGAAGATATTGTTTTGTTTACAAAATGCGGCATTGTATTACCACATGCTTCCCGGCCTGATGTAAGGATAAAATACCATGATACATCAGCAGAGCATATCATTAAAAGTGTCGATAACTCACTTAAGAAACTGCGAACAGATTATATTGATATTTTCTTGCTGGATACATTAGATCCATTGTCAAGTATAGAGGCTACAGCCCTTGCATTAGAAAGATTACGTAGCTCGGGAAAAATCAGAAATATTGGCGTCGCCAATTTTTCTGTTTTTCAACACCAGTTGCTTGCTTCTTGTTTGCGGGTACCTATTGTTACCAATCATATCGAACTGAACCTGCTTAATACAACTGCGTTGGATAACGGACAACTGGATTATATAAAGCAACGATATATGCGACCACTTGCAGCATCTCCATTGGCAGATGGCAGAATTGAATTTGGTACAGACAAGCTGGCTATACAAGTTCACCAAAAATTGGAAGAGGTAGCAGAAAAATATAATTCCAATGTTGAATCAATTGCAGTGGCATGGTTAATAAAACTTGGCGCATTACCACTGATTGGAACTTTAAACGAGCAGCGTATAAGAAATATAGCAGCTGCTTTTACCGTAAAACTAGAGCAGCAAGATTGGTATGAGTTATACGCTGCCTCAAGGTCAGTTTAAATTATTCAGAACTAAAAATTGGTATGAATATCAACCTTCTTGGATTAGCAGTTCCCTTTTTTATTGGATTGATGTTACTTGAATATGCAATTGCAAAAAGAAGGAAACTTCCTTATTTCAATTTGCATAATTCAATAGCTAATATCAGTATTGGTATTGCAGAACGATTATGTGATGTATTGGTAGCAGGCTTATTCTACTTTATTTATGATGATTTGCAAAAAAACTATGGATTATTTCAAATTAAACCAGGAGTAGTTCTCTGGATTCTTTTATTTCTTTTAACCGACCTGATATGGTATTGGTATCACCGGTTAGCTCATGAAATAAATATACTCTGGATGGCGCATGTGGTACATCATCAAAGCGAGGATTTTAATTATACAGCCTCTACCCGTATTACTTTGCTGCAGGCTTTTATTCGAACAGGGTTCTGGTCTTTGCTGCCGCTAATTGGTTTTCCAGCCGGAATGATTACCAGTCTATTGCTAATTCACGGACTTTATCCATTCTTCATACATACCAGGCTTATTGGAAAACTCGGTGTGCTGGAATACATTCTTGTTACTCCTTCGCACCACCGGGTACACCATGCAAGTGATGAAAAATATCTGGATAAGAATTATGGTGATGTTTTAATTATATGGGATAAACTATTCGGGACTTTTAAAAAGGAAGAAGAAGAGCCAACTTACGGGCTAACGCAACCTCTAAAAACATATAGTTTTCTATGGCAGCATTTTCATTTTGCTATTGAACTTTGGATAGCTGTTAAACAACAGAGAGGGTGGCGCAATAAAGTAAGAATGCTATTTGCAAAGCCAGAAAAAATAAATCCTGGTGTAAGAGAAGAAGCCGAGAAAATATTCAAAATTCGTCAGAATCCTGCACCTATTGATAAGCCATTAAACCGTTATGTAATCTGGCAAATGATAATATTGCTGGTCACCCTCTGTTTGTTTATTTTATTTGAACATTATATGCCGTTGCAATTAAAAGTAGCTTTCCCAATACTTGTAATACTTACATTGATAAACTGTGGAGCCATTATGGAGCAGAAAAAATGGATATTCATTGTCGAATCTCTTCGGATGTCAGTGCTGTTGCTGCTTTCTTTCTATTCCATGGCTTTTTGGCAGATTAAGATAATGACCATTTTGGTACTTCTTGGTATTGTAGGTTTATATTATGAACAAATACGTTCCTTGTACCTGGCGTATGTATACAGACGAAAACGATAGCGCAAACGTATGTTAGTCATGTTTTTTCTTTACAGTTTCATAGTGCAGGCATTGTATCTTTGCCATTCATTTAACTTGAGATAATGTCACAACGACCGGAAACGAAAGCGATACGATTACAAACGGAAAAGACAAGTCAAAAAGAACATTCAACACCTTTATTTCTTACCAGCAGTTTTACCTATGAATCTGCAGAAGATATGGCGGATGCATTTGCTGATGATACATTGGAAGTAAATATTTATTCAAGATTTTCTAATCCAACAGTTGATGAGTTCATAAATAAAATTGCAGCATTAGAGGGAGCCGAAGATGGAGTGGCAACAGGAACAGGCATGGCTGCTATTTTTGGAACTTTCATGACGTTCTTAAGTAAAGGCGATCATATCATTTCTGCATCTGCTGTATTTGGTTCTACACATACTATACTCACCAAATATTTACCAAAGTGGGGAATTGAATCTTCTTACTTTGATATGAATAAACCTGAAAGTATTGAAGGATTGGTAAAGCCTAATACTAAAATGCTATATGTTGAAACGCCAAGCAATCCGGGTTTAGATATTATTGATATTGAAGTTGTTTCAAAAATTTGCAAGCAACATAATATCTTATTTGTTGTAGATAATTGTTTTGCAACTCCTGCTGTACAACAACCCATTCAATATGGTGCTGATCTGGTTTTACACTCCGCTACAAAATTTATTGATGGACAAGGAAGAGTACTCGGTGGAGTAGTGGTTGGTAAAAAGGAATTAATTAAGCAATTGTATTTATTCATTCGCAATACAGGGCCTTCTATGAGTCCTTTCAATGCATGGGTGCTGACGAAAAGTTTGGAAACCTTATATGTTCGAATGGACAGGCATGCAGATACAGCATTAAAATTAGCCACCTCATTACAATTGCATCCGCAAATAAATAGTGTAAAATATCCTTTCCTTGAAACGCATCCGCAATATGCTATCGCAAAAAAGCAAATGAGCAATGGCGGTGGTATTGTAACTTTTGAATTAAAAGGGGGAGTTGAAAGCGGTCGACATTTTTTGAATGCGTTGCAAATGTTATCCATGACAAACAATCTTGGAGATAGCAGGAGCATTGCATCTCATCCTGCATCTACCACCCATTCTAAATTAACTGAAGAAGAAAGAAATGCAGTTGGAATTACACCGGGTTTGATCCGCATTTCCGTTGGATTAGAACATCCTGAAGATATTCTGAATGATATTTTGCAGGCGTTAGATAAGAGTTAGAAAACCATAATTGCCTTCTGTATTTCTTTGCTCCTTTGCGGCCCTGTCTGCCGACAGGCAGGTTTGCGTGAAAAATTATTTCTTCTTCACCCATTTCTGCAATTGCTGTAATGTAGCCCGTAGATCTTTTGGCAATTCAGCAGTCAATTCTTTTTTATCGCCTTGTAGAGTAGTAAAAGTTAGCTGATAAGCATGTAGAGCAAGTCTTGACAGTAACGGTCTTTCTTCCAGCACATCTTTACCCAGCTTAAATTTTTTCTTTTTGAGTGAAGAAAGTAAAACTGGTTTTCCATCTCCATACACTTCATCACAAACTATAGGATGACCGATCTCTTTCATGTGCACCCGTATCTGGTGTGTTCGTCCCGTATGAATTTGGAACTGCATCCACGAATACAATCCAAAATCTTCTATCACCTCATAATCAGTTAATGATTCTTTGCCTCTGCGGTTAACGATCATAACCCCACGTTGCACCATATTCTCTGCCAAAGGAAGATTAATACTCCCTTTTGTTTCAGACGGCGAACCAAGCACTAACCCTGCATAAATTTTCTTTGTTAATCGTCCCTCAAATTGTTGTGAAAGATGTTTATGAGTGGCTTCATTTTTTGCAAAGACAATTAAGCCACTTGTATCTCTGTCAAGCCGGTGCACTGTAAATATTTGCGAATATTTTTCCTGCAATAAACTCTTCAACGAAACTTCTTCTCCTTCTCTATCAGGAATAGATAATAAACCAGAAGGTTTATTCAACGCAACAAAATCATCATTCTCAAAAATTAGTAATTCCGAAAGTTTCATCGTATTAATCATTTCAATCAGCGTAATCAGAGGTTATTTACCTTTTCCAAAATGCTTCAAATCCCTCACTTCTTTCTCACTCAAAAAGCGAAACTTACCTCTTTCAATATTTTTCTTCGTCAACCCAGCAAAAATTACTCTATCAAGTCCTTTTACATCATATCCAAGACTTTCAAATATTCTGCGAACAATACGATTGCGTCCACTATGAATTTCTACACCAACCTGTGTTTTATCTTTCAAATCAGCATAGGCCAATACATCCACACTGGCCGGGCCATCTTCTAATTTTACACCACTTAATATTTTGTCAAAATCTTTTTTTGTTAATTCTTTATCTAGCGTAACATGATATACTTTTTTTATCTCGTTACTTGGGTGTGTTAATTTTTGTGCCAGCTCACCATCATTGGTAAGCAATAAAACACCAGAGGTATTTCTATCAAGTCTTCCAACCGGATATACTCTTTCCGTAGTGGCTTTGCCAATAATATCTAAAACGGTTTTTCTATTCTGTGGATCATCGGTAGTAGTTATATAATCTTTTGGCTTATTGAGCAGAATATAAACCAGGTTCTTTGCCAAAAATGTCTTCTTGTTATTTACATTAATATCATCCGTTGGCAATACTTTATGTCCCGGTTCAGTAACCACTTTACCATTTACTTTTACCAATCCTTTTTTTACCATCTCGGCAGCTTCACGGCGGCCACAAATACCTGCGTGGGCAATGTATTTATTCAGAGGCATTTGAGTTGAAGGTTGCGGACGACTATGCGTTATCGGTGTAGGAGTTGCACTTACAACCGCACCTCTACTTCTAACTCCAGCTTGTTGAGATCTTATTTCAGCTTTCTTTTTCTCGAAAAATTCCTCTTTCTCTTTCTTGAATTTTCTTTTTTCCTGCTTGAATTGCTCTTTGATAGCTGCGTTACTCTTCTTGGGCTTAAACTTGTCGAAATGACTGGCTTTCTTTTTCATGTGTAGTAGTTTGCTGTTTTACAACAGTAGTGAGGCGCAAATATAAGAAATCAAATTTTAGTGAAGTTTTTCGAGGGTACACATTTTTAAAAAGGTGTCAATTCTAAAATAAAAACCCGTCTCGAAACAATCGAAACGGGTTGGTTCTCTTCTGCAAAAAACTTTTATATAGTTGTCTTCTTTCCTTTTCTTTCAGGGCGTTGTCCTTTACTTTCTTTCATCTTCTGCAACTGCTCTTCTGTAAGTATTGATTTCATACTTTCTTTTTGTAGTTTCATCAACTCTTTTACTTTTTCTTTACGTTGTTCGTCACTCAAAGATTTGTCTACACGCAATGCTTTCATTTTTGTAGACATTTCAGTTCTATTCTTTTGCATTTTTGCAGACTGCTCATCAGTTAATCCAAGATTGGCTTTCATTTTAGCATTCCTTTCTTTCGACATAGCTTCAAATTTGGCTTTGCCTTCAGTTCTTGATTTTTCTAACTGTGCTTTCTGATCGGTAGTAAGAATAGCTTGCGTTTTTTCTTTATGATCTTTGCGGATGGCCGCCATCTTCTCTCTTGATTCTTTTACTGTAATGCCATCATTCTTTTTTAACTCACTCATTTGCATTCGGAAGTTTTCATTCTGCGTTTTAAACTTTGCTTTTTGGTCTTCTGTAAGATTCAATTGCTTCATCGCATCATGATGTCCTTTTTTACCAGGATGTTTTTCATAACGTTGAGGTCTTTCTGATTTTCTTTCTTTGATTTCTTGTGCTTGCACACCAATTGCCATCGACACTATCAAGGCGGATAAGATTAATTTCTTCATGGTATCATTTTTTGTTTTTTAGACGCTGCATATTCACCTTTACCTACGGCAGCAATTGTTATAATTTTTTAACGTACTACAGACCCGTAATTTGTTTCGAGGTTTAACCCAAGTATGAATTTCTTCGTAAATGGCTTAAATTGAGTATAAGCGGCTTCAGTTTATGCATTGCAAGAAAAATTATTTAACTAGCTGCACTACTACTATCATCGTTCCTTGCGTCGCACTCTTCGTCGTTCGGTTCGCTATTCACCATTTGCAAATACCATAATCATATTGCGACATTTCAGATTATACGGAATGACAATATTGCAAATTGAAATGAATCTTTACAATTACGGAGTCTAAAACCCTCCTTTGGAGGGTGGGGAGGTCGCTTAATCTTTATTCGCCAACTGTCCACAAGCTGCATCAATATCTTTTCCTCGGCTTCTGCGAAGACGGGCATTCACCCGGTGTTTACCAAGATACTCCATAAAAGCTTGTACTTTTTCTTCTTGCGGCTTTTGAAACTTGGCCATCTCAATCGGATTGTATTCTATAATATTAATAAGATCTGCAGGAACCTGGCGGTATAGTTTAATTAATTCATCTGCATCTTTTAAGGAATCATTAAAATTGTTGAACAAAATATATTCAAATGTTATTTCATTCTCCGTTTGTTTATAAAAATAATTCAACGCATCAATCAGCGATTGAATATTGTTGGTGTCATTAATAGGCATTATCTCATGTCGCTTCAGATCATTAGCTGCATGGAGCGATAAAGCCAATTTGAATTTTACTTTATCATCACCCAATTGACGAATACCTTTTGCAACACCAGCTGTAGATACAGTAATACGTCGTGGACTCATTCCCATTCCATGGGGGGAAGTAATTCTTTCAATAGCCTTCAATACATTTTTATAGTTCAACAATGGCTCACCCATTCCCATAAAAACAATATTGCTCAGCTTTTTCCCATTCTCTTTTTCACATTGTTCATTAATAATAGCCACCTGGTCATATATCTCATCAAACTCCAAATTTCTTTTTCTATCCATATAACCGGTAGCACAAAACTTACAACTCAGCGAACAACCTATTTGCGAAGAAACACAAACGGTAAAACGGGAAGTAGTTGGAATTAAAACACCTTCTACAAAATGTCCGTCATGGGTTTTGAAACGGGTCTTGATTGTTCCATCTTCAGAATGTTGAACCGTGTCAACTGTAAGTCCTGGTAAAGTAAAGTCGGTTGCTAATTTCTGGCGAATAGCTTTTGAAATATTCGTCATACCATCAAAATGCTGCACAGGTTTCAGCCAAAGCCATTCATATACCTGCTTTGCCCGGAATTTTTTCTCACCCATTTCTTCAAAGTAAGCTTCCAATTCTTCCAGATTAAGTGATCGTATATTCCGGATGGTATTTTTTGCCATGCTGCAAAGATAATAAACAGCTGTGCCTGTAAAGGCAATAACGAATCAATTATCTTGCAGCTACTATTAATATATTATGAATACAGTTTACATAGTTGATGCCGTAAGAACACCAATCGGTAGATATGGTGGTGCATTGAGCACTATTCGGCCAGATGATTTACTTGCTTATATTATTAAAGCATTGTTGCAACGCAATACTTCTGTTAATGTTAATGCAATAGAAGATGTAATTGCCGGGGCAGCTAACCAGGCCGGAGAGGATAATCGAAATGTAGCAAGAATGGCGGCTTTGCTGGCTGGGTTGCCAGTAACGGTTGCTGGAAATACAGTTAACCGTCTTTGCGCATCAGGTTTGCAGGCTATAATGGATAGTGCGAGACAAATAATGTGCGGTGATGCCGAAATGGTAATTGCGGCCGGTGTAGAAAGTATGACAAGAGCTCCATTTGTGGTAGCAAAAAGCTCTGATGCATTTAGCCGCTCACAAGAAATGTTTGATACCACAATGGGGTGGCGTTTCGTCAATAAAAATTTATCTGCATTGTATCATCCATATACAATGGGAGAGACGGCGGAGAATGTAGCATCACAATGGAAGATCAGCAGAACTGAGCAGGATGAATTTGCACTAGCTTCCCAACAAAAATATTTTGTTGCCAAAGCTGCAGATAAATGGGCAGATGAAATAGCTGCTGTAGAAATGAATAATAAAGGACTCATCAGCTGGATGGTAAATGATGAGCATCCAAGAGAAACTACATTGGAAAAATTGTCTTCTTTAAAACCTGCATTCATAAAAGAAGGTACAGTCACAGCAGGTAATTCATCTGGTATTAATGATGGTTCAGCCGCTATGTTGCTGGTTAGTGAAGAAGCATTGAAAAAATATGGATTAACGCCGCTGGCGAAAATAAAATCAATGGCCGTTGCGGGAGTTGAGCCAGCGATAATGGGAATTGGTCCGGTGCCGGCAACAAATAAAGCATTACAAAGAGCAGGGTTGTCTATAAAAGATATTGACCTCATAGAATTAAACGAAGCCTTTGCATCACAATCAATCGCCTGTATTAAGGAATTGCAACTTAATGCTGCAAAAGTGAATGTAAATGGCGGCGCCATTGCAATCGGCCATCCGCTTGGTTGCAGCGGAGTAAGAATCTCCACCACATTGCTTCATGAAATGCGCAGAACCGAATCTAAATATGGGCTTGCCACCATGTGTGTAGGCGTAGGACAAGGAGCAGCAATTATTTTTGAGCAGCTATAAAACAATTCGTAAGTTTATTATTACTTAAAAACATAATCAACCATGAAAAAAATTTTTCTTTTTGTAATCGGATTTGTTGCTTTTAATGCTGCAATGGCTCAAACAGATTCTTTAAGTCATTATACCGGCAAATACACTTTCCCGGAAGGCAGCCCTGTTACTGAAATAACGGTTGTACTTGAGAATGGAGTATTATCCGCCACGTCTGCAATGGGTAATACGGAACTTCGTAAAACACAAACGGATGTATTTGATATTGTAGCTTTCGGGGGTACTGCTACCTTTAAAAGGAACGCTGAAGGAAAGGTAATCGCCGTTCAGATAGTTGTGGGGGATGTAAATATGGAAGGAACAAAATCCGATGGTATAGCCATTTTTAATCAAAAGCAACCAAATCAATCGTTTGCGAACTCTTTTATTTCGAAAAAAGCTTGTTATAACGACTAATTACCGTACATATATTTTTTGACTATATAGTTACTTCTTCCTTATTTTCGTGCAGCAAAAATTAACAACTTGTTGTCTTTTGGACTGACTACGGGTTAAACTGACTGCCAAACTACCACTGCGAGATTCAACTACTCCGTTATATGTTTGTGCCATCAGTGCGATTTTGTTGAGGCTATTTAATTTACAATCAAAAAAGGGTTTATTTATGAGAAAATCAATTTTACTCCTATTGGGAGTATTATTCCTTTCATTACAGCTATTTGCCCAAAAAACAATTACGGGTAAAGTAACTGATGATAAGGGGTTACCAATTACGAATGCTTCTGTCCTTGTAAAAGGAACAAGAGTGGGTACAGTTACAAGAGCAGACGGAACTTTTACAATTGATGTTCCGGCCGGCGGAAGAACACTGGTAATATCTTCAGTAGATATGGTGGAACAGGAAATTGAAATTGGTGCACAATCTTCTTTTAGTGTTTCGCTAAAACCTAGTGATAAATCACTGGAAGAAGTTGTGGTAACGGGTTATCAAACAGTGAGGAAAAGAGATGTAGCCTCTGCTATCTCTAAAATCAATGCAGCAGATATTGAGAACTTACCTGTTGCAAACTTTTCACAGGCAATGCAAGGTCGTGCAGCCGGTGTTGCTATTTCAGCTGCCAATGGTGTTCCCGGAGGTTCACTTAGTGTAATTATTCGTGGAGTTGGCTCGATCAATGCAGGTACAACACCACTTTATGTTGTTGATGGAGTGCAGTTAAACACCAATACAGGTTCTATAAGTACCCAAAATAACCCTCTAAACTTTTTAAATCCGGATGATATTGAATCAATCGAAGTGTTGAAAGATGCGGCGGCGGCTTCAATATATGGTGCAAGAGCGGCAAATGGGGTTATACTTGTTACCACTAAAAAAGGCAAGGTGGGCAAAACTAAATATACAGTTAATACCTATTTAGGGCAAACTTCCCCATTAAGACAGGTAGATGTCCTGAATACCCAGCAATGGTTGGAATTAAGGACAGAATCTTTGGTAAATGCAGGTAGTAGCTTAGCAGCAGCAAGAACAACCGCTTTAAGTAATCTGGGTCTTGCTTCAACAACTACACAAGGTAAAATTGATAGCTTACCGACATATAACTGGCAGGATGAAGCCTTTGGTAGGGGTGCTATTTTAAATAGTGAGGCCTCTCTGCAGGGTGGATCTGCTAATGTAAATTATTATATATCTGCTTCGTATTCCAAACAAACTGCATTTATTGCACCAGCCGATTTTCAGCGTGGTGCAATGCTTACCAAGTTAAGTTTTAAGGCAAGCGATAAAATTACAATTGACAACTCTCTTAGCCTTAGTACCTCTTCTCAGAATGCACCATACAGTATAGGTAATACAGGTTTTGGTAACCCCGCTTATGCCGCGGGTATGATGATACCCATTAACCCCATTTATAATAACGACGGCAGCTACTTTGGGTTACCGGGAACGGGTCAGAACATAGTTGGTACATTCAATCACAATATTATTGCAACAGGGGAATTGGTTGATTATAGAACCAGGACTAATCAGTTTGTTGGAAGTTCATCACTTACTTATAAGGTAACTCCTGAGTTAACTTTGAGAACCTTGATAGGTCTTGATTATCGTCAAACTCAAGATCACAGATATACAGATCCAAGAGTAAATGATTTTTTTGCTGTTGGTGGTCGCTTATCAGATCAGGTTGACTGGAATACTAACTTAATCAGTACTACAACTGCTAACTATTCTAAACGTATAAAAGATGTACATAGCCTAAATATTCTTGGGGGAATCGAATATCGTAGAGATATCAACGAATGGTTCCAGGCGGACGTAGCCGGATTTCCAACTTTTCTGCTACAATATGCAAGTGCCGGTTCCACTGAAGATAATGCAAGTGGTGCATGGACAGGGAGTGCTACTTTTTCTCAGTTTGGAAAATTTGGATATACTTACAACAATAAGTATGTTTTCAATTATACAGTTCGCAGAGATGGATCTAGCCGTTTTGGAGAAAACAATAAGTTTGGGTTATTCCAGTCGGCTCAGGTTGCATGGAACGTAGATCAGGAGGCATTTCTTAAAAATTCAAAAGTTGTATCAGGCCTTAAACTTAGGTATTCATTTGGTCAGGCAGGGAATGACCAAATAGGTAACGTTCTCTATGCCCAGCTTTATAGTGCTAGTCGTCTATATGGTGGAGCTTCGGGTATTTTTCCAAGCCAGTTAGGTAATCCTGATTTAACTTGGGAAACCAGAGAAGAGAGCAATCTGGGATTAGATTTAAGTCTTTTCAAAAATAAAATTTCCTTAACGGTAGATGCGTATAAGAAAATCAATAAAGATTTATTGCTTAGCCGCTCGCTATATGGAACCACAGGGTTTACAACTGTGCAACAAAATTTAGGAAAAGTGGAGAATAAAGGTATTGAAGTATTGCTGGCAGTTTCTCCTTTCGATAGAGGGTTTAAATGGACTTCGACTTTTAATATAGCTTTTCAAGAGAATAAAGTCTTGGAACTATACGATGGATTACAGGCATTACCTGGCGATGCGTCAATAAGAGTAGGCTATCCATTAGGGTCTTTCTTTACATCCGAATGGGCTGGTGTGAATCCTGCATTAGGCCGTGGAATGTGGTATGATATTAATGGTAATATTACTTATAACCCTACTGCTGCTGACAGAAAAGTGATTGGAGATATTTATCCGTCTCATTTTGGCGGCTGGAATAACCTTTTTTCTTATAAAGGATTTTCGCTGGAAGCATTTTTGCAATATGAGTATGGCCGTGTAAGGGCTGATGGGCAGTTTCAGCAAATGATGCGTATGGCTGGGGCTACTGTTAATACACTTTTATATGGTTATAATACCCGTTGGCAAAAACCTGGTGATATAGTGCCAACTCCTAGAACAGTTAATGGCCTGGCAGATATCAATAGTGTGGGATGGGGTACTGGTACACGTTATGTCTTTAAAACTGATTATGTTAGGTTGAAGCAAATCACTTTGTCGTACGATGTGCCAGGTCAGGTCATGAAGAGGTTTAAATTAGAAGGTGCAAGGTTTTATGTACAAGGATTGAATTTATGGACATATACCAAATGGCCAAGTTATGATCCGGAGTTTACTGGCGATAATTTTGGTATTATTCCACAATCCAAAAATGTAATAATGGGCTTGCAACTCAGGTTCTAAATCTTTATTTACAGAAAAATACAAATAATGAAAAAGATAACATATAAAATTTTAATCCTTGTTGCAGTTGGGGGAGTTTTCTTACAGTCATGTAAGAAACAGTTGGACATTCCCTCTCGTAATTCAATTGACGCATCGCTGGCTTTGTCCACTAAATCAGGTATTGAGGGGTCAATAAACTCTGTTTATTCAATCTTAAAAAGAGAGTCTTTCTATGGAAGAGATTTGTTTTCTATTCCTGATGCCATGGCTGATATAGCATTTGCAAATGGTCGTTCTTCAAGATTACTAGGCGAAAATAGAAATCAAAACCTTTCCAACATTACAACAGCAGTGTGGACAGGTGCTTATGCCGGAATTAATGAAATTAACCTTACCCTTGGTGCAATTGGGTCAGTGCCAGGTGCAACTGCAGCGGAATTAGCAAGATGGGAAGGTGAATTACGATTTATGAGGGGGCTTTTCTTGTTTGAGTTGGTTAAAAACTATGCATATATTCCTACATATGTTGTTCCCGGGCAAGATAAAGGAGGTGTGGTTATTAATTTACAAGGGTTTAACAATCCTGTAGATGCTGCTGCTTACCGTCCTAGTAGGGCAACAACAGCAGCTTGTTACGCACAAATAATGACTGATTTATATCGTGCAATTAATTTGCTGACTAATAATGGCCGCGGTGCTACAGGTATTAATTATGCAAGTAAACATGCTGCATTAGCGCTGGGTTCAAGAGTAAGATTATATGAAGGTAACTGGGTTAAAGCAGATTCATTTGCTACCGCAGCAATTACATTATCTGGTGGATTAGGTGCTTTGACTAACACAAACAACTATGTAACAGGCTGGAGAGCTGCAAATCATCCTGAAGCAATTTTTCAGGTTTGGTATCAGAATGTACTTGAAAATATTGGACAAAATACTGCTCTGGCTGCAACACATACAACCTTAAAGTCGCCGGGAGTACCGAATAATTTTTGGGAAACAAGACAAGGCCAGGGAGATTTAATGCCAAATGCATTTATTATTGGCCAATTAGGTATAACAGGGCACCCTTTCGCTACTAACTTAACGGCAACTTCTACTCCAACAACCGTTCCTCCTCCAGCTCTTACGTATAGCAATGATATTCGTAACAGATTATTTGAATGGGGTGTTAATGCATCAGGACATTATGTAGAGTGTACAAAATGGTTTGGAAAAAATGGGGCCTCAAACTGGGATAATACTGTAGTGCTGCGTTGGGCAGAACTTTATCTTAATAGAGCAGAGGCAAGATACCATCAAGGATTAGAAGCTTTAGCATGGGCTGATTTAAATGTTATTCGCTCAGCAAGATATGTTGGGTTCGTAGTACCGGGTGTTCAGGATGTTAGTGGACAAGCTTTGCTAGATGAAATTTTGAGACAACGTATGCTGGAGTTTGTATTTGAAGGACAGCGTTTTTATGATTTAAAGCGATATGGCTTGACAATAACGAAAACAAACCCTGCAGTAACATTACCAGCTACTGACTTTAGGTTGTTGCCAAGAATTCCAACTACTGAAGTTGATGGCAATCCAAACATGGTTCAAAATTTTGGTTATTAATAAAACAGAAATTACAAGACATGAAAAAATATTCATTTATTATTTATATCGGACTTGTTTCATTGCTTTTGTCTTCTTGTATTAAGGAAGATGTAAAAACTTTTCAAGGAGAAACAGTAGTTGAGTTTGATGCTGCTGTATTTAACTCAGTTACTGCGGGTTATACATATCCGATTTTAGTAAGGGCTGCTGGTTATGGCCGTGCAGTAAGTACTAGCCTTGATCCTTCAATAACAAGAACAACTACACAAGTAAAACTAAGAGTTAATTTGGTAGGTCCACAGCGTTCCAGTGATGAAATAATATCGTATAGAATTATTAGTGAGGCTGTTCCGGTATCTCCGAATGCATTAGGAATATTTAACACCCACTTTGGTACTGGAAATACTTTTACTATACCTGCCAATAGTAGCTTTGGTGAAATAACAATCTTAGTATATAACACAGGGGTTAGCAGTACAACGCCTAGGGAAGTTCATCTTGAACTGTTAGGAAATGCTCTGGTTAAACCTAGTGAAAACTATAAGAAGGTTGCTATTAGAATTGCTCAGAATTAACCTTTTGCTATAACTACCTAATAAAAAAGGCTGTCAACGACGGCCTTTTTTATTATAAGAAGTTGGCGAGTTTGTCAAACGAAACTTCCTGTTGCTCGCCTTTCCGGATATCTTTAACTACTGCTTTTTTTGCTGCCATTTCTTTTTCACCTATAATAATTACAAAGGGGATATTTTTCTTTTCTGCATATTTAAATTGTTTGTCAAACTTGGCAGTTTCATGATATAGTTCGCAGCGAATATTATGGTGGCGCAGTTGCTGCATTAATCCAAAAGCAACTTTGCTTTCAGCTTCTCCCAGATTAAAAAATAAAGCTTGGGTGCTGATAAATACATCTTCAGGAAATAATTTCAACTCTTCCATTACATCGTAAATCCGGTCTACTCCAAAAGAAATGCCCACACCCGGAATTCCGGCCACACCAAAAAGCCCAGTCAAATCATCATAGCGGCCTCCGCCACCAATGCTTCCCATATTTACCTCCTTTGGGGCTTTTGCTTCAAAGATGATACCTGTGTAATAATTTAAACCTCTTGCAAGCGTAGGGTCAATTATAATATTTGCCGTTGGGGTTTGCTGAACGATTTGTTTGATCTCTTCAATTCCTTTTTTACCTGTATCCGTATGTCCAATTATTAAAGTGAGTCCCGATAAAACTTCTTCATTGCTTCCGGCAATACTTAAATATTTTTCGATAATACTGGTTTGTTCAGCCGAGAGCCCACGATTGATCAATTCTTCTTTTACTTTTTCCAGGCCAATTTTATCCAGTTTATCAATGGCAATAGTAATATCCATCATCTTATCAAGGCCGCCACATGTTTCTGCAAGTGCCGATAATATTTGCCGGTGATTTATTCGTAGTTCGTAGTCAGCAAGCCCAAGTTTTACAAATACTTCGTTATAAATAGAAACTAATTCAATTTCATTTAACAGAGAGTTGCTGCCTACTACATCCGCATCACATTGGTAAAATTCCCGATAACGTCCCTTTTGCGGTCTATCTGCTCTCCAAACAGGTTGTACCTGGTAGCGTTTAAATGGAAAGGTCAACGTATTATGATTCATTGCAACATAGCGGGCAAAAGGAATAGTGAGATCGTACTTTAAAGCCCTTTCAGTAATTCCATTTACACTTTTTCCGGCCAGCACTTTTTCAAAATCTTCTCTTATTTGTTTTTCTTTTCCGGGATTGTCCAGTCCGTTATTCAAAATTTTAAAAATCAATTTATCACCTTCATCACCATATTTGCCCATCAGCGTTTCTATGTTTTCCATCGCTGGTGTTTCCAAAGGCTGAAAACCATACAATTCAAATACGTTTTTGATTGTAGTAAGAATATATGTTCTTTTTCGAACTACTTCTGGTCCAAAGTCTCTTGTTCCCTGCGGTAATGATGGTTTAGCCATTAATGAAATTATTATTCAAATTAGAAGATTCTTGTAAAGCCTCTGTAGTGGTGGAAGTGTACTTTTCTATAATAGCATCACATGCTTTGTCAATAAGGCTATACGTTTCATGATAACCTGGTTCCGTTCCGTACCATGGATCTGGTACGTCCATGTTTCTTCCCGGGTATAATTCATTCAGCAGGAAATCAATTTTAGTGGTATCGAATTTTTTACCAGCTATTCTCTTTACTTCTTCCAACACATCGGCTGCCAGCACATATATTTTATCATACGCCTCAAAATCATGGGCAGTAAACTTCACCGATCGTTGCTGACTAATATCAATTCCATTTAGCTGGGCGACTTTTTGGGATAAGCGATGTGGCGCCTCTCCTGTATGATAACCATTGGTGCCCGCACTTGCGATGCTCCAGGTTAACCCTGCCCTAATTGCCTTGTCTTGTAAAATGCCTTCTGCTAAAGGACTTCGGCAGATATTACCAAGGCAAACCATTAAAACTTTCATTCAGCAAATATAATGATGACGGCCAACTTAAATGTGGTCTTACGAGCAGAGCCACAGCAAGTTGCTAATTTATAAACTAACAGTAGTTTATGGATTTAGAACTCTATAGCATCTGTTTAGTAGCTATATTACAAGTAAACCAGCTGTTTGTGAGAACAAGATTAGAGAAAAATCAGAAATACCTAAAACAAGCTGCCATTGGCAATATTTATTGAAGGGGAGACTATTTTTTTAATAATTTCCCGTTCCCAAAAATGAGCTCATGTTTGAAGAGTACGAAAATAAGAAACGAAAGCAGGTAGCGTCAATGAAGTCGCTGATGGACTATGGTATGGGTATACTAATCTTGTTATTGGGATTGTTTTTTTTATTCCGGAAACAGTTGGGAAAAATTGAGTTGAACGAAAAATTTCCTCCCGATAATATTGATATTATTTTTGGCAGCTTTTGTTTATTGTATGGTGCCTGGAGAATTTACAGGGGGTATAAAAAAAATTATTTTAAATGATCTTCATCCGTACGACTAATAAAAATATTCTTGTAGCATTAGTATTATTAATGACTTTATTTTCGTCATGCAAGTCGTACAAAGAGCAGGAAGAGCACCTGGCTGATACTCCTTATAGAGGAACTATTTATGTAAGTGCAGATGAAACTTTTAAAACGGTCATTGATGAACAGGTGCAAGTGTATGAATCCAATTTCCCGGGTACAAAAATTATAGTTGATTATAAACCGGAAGCAGAGTGCTTAAAAGATTTATTATCAGATAGTGTAAGGATGGTGATCGTAACCCGCCGGCATACCGAAGAAGAGAAAGAATTTTTAGCCGATTCAATGAAAGTATTATTACGGAGTATGACAGTAGCAAGAGATGGGATTGCTATTATCCTGAATCCTGCAGAAAAAGACTCATTGTTTACGATGAAAGACATTAAGGAGATTCTGGCAGGAACTTTTAGGAAAAATTTAATACCCGTATTTGATGGTGTAAAAGCAACCAGTACCGTACGTTTTGTCATCGATTCAGTGTTGCGTGGGGATTCTTTGACAAAAGAGGCCATGGCAGCCCGTAGCAGCGAAGGAGTAATTGATTATGTGTCGAAGAATACTGGGGTGATTGGCTTTATTGGCGTAGGATGGATCGGAAACCCGGAAGATACATCGCAATTGAGTTTTTTGAATAGAGTAAGAGTAGGGGCAATAGAAAGTACAGACATCCCGGACTCATATGTTAAAGCTTACCAGGCAAACATTTACATAAAGCGGTATCCTATGGTACGGGATTTGAATTATATACTAAAAGAGAATTACAGAGGATTAGGAACAGGGTTCGCAAATTTTATGAGTGGGGAGATTGGGCAATTGATTTTCAGAAGAGCTTACCTGGCGCCAGCACAAAAAAAATTAGGCATCAGGCCGGTGAAGCTGAACGAGTAGACAAAGTATTTATATTTACAACAATTAAAAGAAGAAGAAAATGAAGAAAACCGTATTCACATTTTTGGCCTCGGGATTGGTTATGATAACGGGGTTAAAAGCACAGACCATCCAAGAAGGCAAAAGCCACTTGTATGCAAAAAGGTACAATAGTGCCAAGTCGGTGTTCGAAAAATTGTTAGCCGTTAACCCAAATAGTATCGAAGCTACTTATTGGTTAGGCCAGTCTATTTTAGAAATGGATGAAATTGCCAGTTCCCGCAGAGCTGCAGCAGGACAGCTTTATTCAAAAGCTTTACAAACAACCTCCAATGCGCCACTTATATTAGTAGGAATGGGACATGTGGACCTGTTGGAAAACAAGCCTGCAGATGCCCGTCAGAAGTTTGAGACAGCTCTTACCATGACAAAAACTAAAAAAGGAGATGACCCGGTTATTCTTACAGCCATTGGCCGTGCTAACGTGGATGCAAAGAATGGCGATTTTCAATATGCGATAGATAAATTGCAAGCTGCGGCTGACAAAGGTGAAAAAAGTGCGGAAGTGTTTTTAGAGTTGGGTAATGCCTACCGTAAAGCAAGGCCAGGAGAAGGTGGTGGTGATGCTTTTAAAAGTTATAAAAAAGCCCTGGAAATAGACCCAAAATTTGCTCCGGCAAGTTTGAGATTGGCCCAGTTGTTTGAATCGCAAAAAAACCACGAACTTATTCTTGAATACCTGAATGAGTCTGTATCAAGAGATCCTCAGTTTACCGCTGGTTATTTTGAATTGTTCTACTACTACTTCTTACGTCAAAAAAATGAAGAGGCTGAAGCCCAGTTGAATAAATATATTAATAGCAAGCCAGATAAAGACATTCAGGACGAGTTTCTGTATGCACAGCTTTGCTGGGTACGTAAAGATTTTGCATGTGCAATTGCCAAAGCAGAAAGTGTAATTGCTGCACTTGGCGAAAAAACAAAACCTAAAGTGTATAGATTGTTAGCGGATGCAAATTTTCAAAAAGGAGATTTTGCTGCTGCAAAAAAATATAGTGATCTGTTTTTTGTAAAAAAGAATCCGGATGATTACATCTCTTATGACCATAAGTTAAGAGCTGAAGTATTATCCAAAACAGGCGGTACAAAAGAAGAAATTCTTAGTAACTATATACAAGGTGTTGATTTGGATACTACTGTAGCCGATAAAGTTGATTTTCTTAAAAAAGCGGCAGCCGATTTTAAGGAAAAGAAATGGAGAGCAGAAGAGGCTAAAATTTTGGAAAAACTAATTACAATTAAGCCAAAACCTACCATTAATGATTATTTTGATTTGACTTTATCTTATTACTTCGACTCTAGCTATGCCAAATCAAGAGAAACAGCTTCTAAAATGGTAACAAATTTTCCTGACCAGGTATATGGATATGAGTGGATGTATAATAATAGCATTGCAGTAGATACAGTTAGAAAAGACAGTATTGCTGCACCTGATGCGCTGAAACTATATGAATTTGCTCAGAAGGATACGGCGAAATTTAGAAAGCAGTACCTGACTTCAGTAAGATTTTTGGCGGCTTATTATATAAATCAGGCAAAGGATAAAGAGAAATCATTAGAATTCTTTAGAAAATGGCTTGAAGCAGATGTTGCAAATGCAGCAACGATAAAAAGCTATATAGAACAGATTGAGAAAATGCCTGCGCCGAAGACGTCATCCAGTGGCAGCAAGCCTGGAGCATCTTCAAAAAAGGCAACGAGCCCTTCTGTGAAAGCAGTAGTTAAGACGAAACCTCTGAACAATTTAAAAACTATGTATTCCAAAGCATAAAAACTCGGTTTTCTTCTTTTACAAGAAAAATCCTTTGCCTTTTGGCAGGGGATTTTTCATTTTGTTAATATAAAAGACAAGATCGGTTGAAAGCTTGCACAACAAATAGTCTCTATATGTTTCAACTTTTGCAGGGCTAAAAATGTATTAGCTTCAAGGAGTGCCTATAGTCATTTTAAGGTTATTTTAGTTAAGGTATTTTGAACCCACCACCTTATTTTTGCCGATAGAGAAAAACCTATGATTTATTTTCTTCAAACCAATATAAATAGTGCGGAAGCCAGCTCCTATTTACCAGTAGCATTACAGGTAGCATTTGCTGTTGGGCTGGTGGTTTTTTTAACCTTTGTTACCCATTTGCTGGGTCCCAAAAGAAAAACTTCTGATAAACTACAAAATTTTGCCAGCGGTATTGAAAGCCATGGAGATGCCCGTCAGCCAATGGCAATTAAATACTTCCTTACTGCTATTTTATTCGTGTTGTTTGATGTAGAGGTGATTTTCTTCTATCCCTATGCCGTAAACTTTAAAGATTTAGGTTGGGATGGATTTTGGGCAGTATTTATGTTCGTTGGATTTTTCCTTTGTGGATTTACATATATATTGAAGAAAGGTGCTTTGAAGTGGGAAGATTAATTTGAAAATGTGATAATTAGCCGATGTGCTGATGAACACAGACCCTGATGTTTTGTTGTATTAATTTGTCACATTGGCAAATCATCAAATTACTAATTAATATGGCTCGTCCTGTATCATATAATTTAATCAAAAAGCCGCTTGAAAGCGACATCAGCATGGTGGACATGCCGGAAGGCAGCATGGGCGAAGGTTTCTTTGCCACCAAGTTGAACGATGTCATCGGCTTGGCAAGAAAGAATTCAATTTGGCCTTTGCCATTTGCTACTTCTTGCTGTGGCATTGAATTTATGGCGACCATGGGATCTCATTACGATTTGGCAAGATTTGGATCAGAAAGAGTTGGTTTTTCTCCCCGCCAGTGTGATTTATTGATGGTGATGGGCACAATTGCTAAAAAGATGGGTCCTGTGGTAAAACAAGTGTATTTGCAAATGGCAGAACCCCGCTGGGTAATAGCGGTTGGTGCTTGCGCCAGCAGCGGTGGAATTTTTGATACATATAGCGTTTTACAAGGAATTGACCAGGTGATACCAGTGGATGTGTATGTGCCGGGTTGTCCACCCAGACCCGAAGCAATTATAGATGGGGTGATGAGAATACAGGATCTGGTAGGGAAGGAAAGTTTGAGAAGAAGAAATGGAGAACAGTATAAAGCATTAATGGATAGTTACGGAATACAGTAAGTAGAAAGCTATGAGCTACGAGCTATGAGCTACGAGTTCTTAAAGCAACAATCAAATTATAAATGTCCCGCAGCTCATAAATCGGGACTCGGAGCTAAAGATGGCATTGACCAACGAAATAGTAAAACAAAAACTAACTGAAAAATTTGGAGAGCAAGTTTCCAATTTTGAAGAGCCTTATGGTATGCTCACATTTGAAGCACCCAAAGAACTCAACCTGAAAGTGTTGAATTTTCTTTATGATGACGAGGTGTTGAAGTTTCGTTTTATGACCGACTTATGCGGTGTTCATTATCCAACTAATAAAGGAAGAGAAATCGCAGTAGTTTATCATTTACATAACCTGGAAGATAATATCCGTATTCGCTTCAAAGTGTTTGCAGATATTAATCAACCGGATATTTATACGGCCACAGGATTATTTTCTGCGGCTAACTGGATGGAAAGAGAAACCTATGATTTTTACGGGGTAAATTTCGTTGGTCATCCAAAATTAAAAAGAATATTGAATGTAGATGAAATGGATTATTTCCCGATGCGGAAAGAGTTTCCATTGGAAGACCAGACAAGGATTGACAAAGATGATGAGATGTTTGGAAGAGGTTAAGCCAGATTTTATGATGAAATATGTGACAATAAAAAATATTTTGGCAATCACATTTGTTGCATCGTTGTTGTCAGGTATATATAATTCAATTGATAACAACCAACCTAATAAGGGGTTTACCGCATTAGGTTGTTTCATATTGGCTGCAGCAGCTATGATGAGTTTTACATTGGTTTACTTAGATGAAAAGAGGAATAAATAAGCCGGTTCATAATTGCTGAATAGAATTACCGGACGATGAAGTGAGTGACACAACAGACGATGATAGTAGTACAGGCGATGATAAAATAAAAATTTTCAAAAGTCCCAGTAGGGATTTGGGTTTATGAGTGAACAACATATCAAATTACCGGAAGGCTCGATAGAGAAAACTACCACTACGCTGAACCTGGGGCCAACCCATCCAGCTACGCATGGGGTAATGCAGAATATCCTGGAACTGGACGGAGAAAGAATCGTTTCTACCGAACAAACTATCGGGTACATACACCGGGCATTTGAAAAAATAGCCGAGAGAAGACCGCTGGCACAAATCACTACCCTTACTGATAGATTGAACTATTGTTCATCTCCTATTAACAATATGGGCTGGCACCTGACTTGTGAAAAATTGCTGGGGGTGAAAACGCCAAAGAGAGTTGATTATCTCCGTGTCATCATCATGGAGCTGTCGAGAATTTCTGACCATTTGATTTGTAATTCCATCGTAGGTGTGGATGCTGGTGCATACACTGGCTTCCTGTATGTGATGCAATACCGTGAATTGATCTATGAGATCTATGAAGAAGTTTGCGGCGCAAGATTAACAACGAATATGGGCCGTATTGGTGGTTTTGAAAGAAACTTCAACAATATTGCTTTTGAAAAAATAGAAAAGTTCTTGGCAGAATATCCAAGAGTGTTGAAAGAGTTTGAGAATCTTTTTCAACGCAACAGGATTTTCATGGATAGAACAAAAGGTACTGGTGCAATTAATGCTGAAAGAGCATTGAATTATGGTTTTACTGGACCAAACTTGAGAGCTGCCGGAGTTGATTATGATGTAAGGGTTCATTCTCCATATAGCAGCTATGAAGATTTTCAATTTAATATTCCTGTCGGAACAACTGGCGATAATTATGACCGTTGGTTAGTTAGGGAGCAAGAAATGTGGCAAAGCCTCAGCATTATTGAACAGGCCTATCAAAAAGTGCAGGAGTTTAAAGGAACAGCGGCAGATGTTTATCATGCAGATGTACCCGAGTATTATTTGCCGGAGAAGGCAGATGTTTATACAAAGATGGAAGCATTGATCTACCATTTTAAAATTATCATGGGAGAAACAGACATACCTGCCGGTGAAGTATATCAATCTGTAGAAGGTGGAAATGGTGAGTTAGGATTTTATTTAATTAGTGATGGTGGTCGTTCGCCCTATCGGTTACATTTCCGCAGGCCTTGTTTTATTTATTACCAGGCTTACGAAGAATTAACGAAAGGTGCCATGTTGAGTGATGCGATCATGACAATGAGTTCATTAAACTTAATTGCGGGAGAATTAGACGCATAAAGAATAAAAAATGAGTGTTCAGTTTTCAGACAAGTCATTACAAGAAGTTCAACGGATAATTAGTTTTTATCCGGATGGAAAGCAGAAGAGTGCTGTTATTCCTGTACTGCATTTGGCGCAACAGGAGTTTGGCGGTTGGCTTAGTACAGAAACGATGGACTATGTGGCATCGTTATTAAAGCTGGCTCCCATTGAAGTGTATGAAGTAGCCACTTTTTATAGCATGTATAATTTGAAACCAGTTGGCAAATACATGTTTGAAGTTTGCCAAACTGGACCTTGTATGCTGAATGGAAGTGATGATATTGTAAAGTACATCTATGAAAAGTTAGGCATCAAGCCGGGTGAGACAAGTGCAGATGGTTTGTTTACCTTGAAAACAGTGGAATGTTTAGGTGCTTGTGGATATGCGCCGATGATGCAGATGGGAAAAAACTATCGGGAGCATTTGACAAAAGAAAAAGTAGATGCGATAATAAATGAGTGCAGGAACGAAGCAACAGCAATAAAGAATTAATAAAATGAGATTGCTGCTTACGATAGGATTGTTCTTTACAAGTTTGGTTGTTGTTGGGCAGATAAATGAAGCAAAACTGGCAACAACGATAAAAGAATTTCACCAGTCGCTGGTAAAGAAGAATACTGTTTCTATAAATCAGCAAACAGACAAAGCGTTGAGTTATGGACACAGCAACGGCTGGATAGAAACTAAAGCAGAAATGATCAAGAACCTGGAGACGGGTTATACAAGTTATAAAAGTATAAAGGAAGATAGCCTGCAGGTGACGATAAATGAAAATGTAGCTCATGCGAGATTTGTAGGAGATTACGAAGTCTCATTGAATGGAGGAAATACAGTTATCTATCATTTGAAAGTGCTGGAAGTATGGGTGAAGAAAGGAAAGAGGTGGTTGTTGTTTGCGAGACAAGCAGTGAGAGGATAAATGTTTTATGGGAAATTTGGCTATTAATAAAAGAGGGTTGGTAACATATTATCTATTGGCTTTAATTCTTTTGGTAATTGGTTTTAAAGAATTAGAGTCAGATAGTATAAATGCAGGATTAATTTCAGGTTTTTGTATTGGAGCTGGCCCTGCGATGTTTATGTTTTCGCTGGTATACCATTGGAAGTATTATAGAAAGTTTAGAAAAATATTTTAAAAAACTAAACCCCTTTGGGGCAAATGGGAAGAAAATTATTATTAGACAAAGCTCACATTGAAAACATCAGGCTCTACGATGTGTACCGCCGTGAAGGTGGTTATCGTAGTGTGGAGAAAGCATTGAAAACAATGAGCCCGGATGCGGTGACGGAAGAAGTAAAGAAAAGCGGATTAAGAGGTCGTGGTGGTGCTGGTTTTCCTACAGGTATGAAATGGAGTTTCCTTGCCAAGCCGGAAGGAGTGCCTCGCTACTTGGTAGTGAATGCAGATGAATCTGAGCCCGGAACTTTTAAGGATAGATATTTAATGGAGTTCATTCCACATTTGTTGATTGAAGGAATGATCACATCCTCTTTTGCATTGGGGTCTAACCGGGCATACATTTATATCCGTGGTGAATATGCATGGATCGTTGGCATTTTAGAGCAAGCAATACAGGAAGCAAAGAATAATGGTTTCCTGGGAAAGAATATTTTAGGCAGCGGTTTTGATTGTGAGATTTATGTGCAGCGTGGAGCAGGTGCTTATATCTGCGGAGAAGAAACGGCGTTGCTGGAATCATTAGAAGGTAAAAGAGGTAATCCAAGAATTAAACCTCCTTTCCCTGCGGTAAAAGGTTTGTGGGATTGCCCAACGGTGGTGAACAATGTAGAAACAATTGCTGCTGTTGTTCCCATTATCAATGAAGGTGGGGAAGAATACGCAAAAATTGGTATTGGTAAATCAACCGGTACTAAATTGATAAGTGCTTGTGGTAATATCAAAAAGCAAGGTGTATATGAAATCGATATGACCATCAGTGTTGAAGAATTTATTTACAGCGATGAATATTGTGGCGGTATTGCTAACGGTCGACAACTGAAAGCTTGTATTCCGGGTGGTTCATCTGTTCCTATTTTGCCTGCTAATCTTTTATTGACTACAGCGAAGGGCGAAAAAAGAATGATGACCTATGAGAGTTTGGCGGATGGTGGATTTGCAACAGGTTCAATGATGGGTTCTGGAGGTTTCATTGTTTTGGATGATACACAGTGTGTGGTAAAACATACTTACACTCTGGCAAGATTCTACCGCCATGAAAGCTGCGGACAATGTTCGCCTTGCCGTGAAGGAACAGGCTGGATGGAAAAAATATTGTTGAAAATTGAGAACGGACAAGGCAAGATGAGTGATATTGATTTGTTGTGGGATATTCAAAGAAAGATTGAAGGGAATACGATTTGTCCATTGGGTGATGCAGCCGCATGGCCGGTAGCCGCAGCCATACGGCATTTCAGGGATGAGTTTGAATGGCATATCACCAATGCGGATGATGCGCAAAGAAGGAATTATGGATTGATGCATTATGCAGATCCGATTCATATTCCAACAACGGCATAAAAAAAGAAAGAATGAATTTTTAATATGGCTGACGAAGTAAAAAAAGAGGCACCTGCAAATTTTAAAGTCACTATCGATAACATTACTATCGAAGTGGCTCCGGGTACATCTATATTAAATGCTGCACGGAAAATTGGTGGTGATGTTACGCCTCCGGCAATGTGCTATTACAGCAAGTTGCAGGGTAGTGGCGGTAAATGCCGTACTTGTTTGGTTGAAGTAGCTGCGGGTTCGACAGCTGATCCAAGACCAATGCCGAAATTGGTTGCATCATGCCGTACCAATGTAATGGACGGAATGATCGTAAAAAACATTACCAGTGAAAGAGTGCAGGATGCAAGAGCAGGTGTGGTAGAGTTTCTTTTATTAAATCATCCGCTGGATTGCCCGATATGTGATCAGGCTGGCGAATGTCACCTGCAGGATTTAGGTTACGAACATGGTAAAGAAGGCACCCGTTACGAATTTAAAAGAAGAACATTTGAGAAAGAAGATATAGGTCCATACATACAATTACACATGACAAGATGTATTCTTTGTTATCGCTGTACCTATGTGGCCGATCAGTTAACAGATAACAGGGTGCATGGTATTCTAGACAGAGGCGACCATGCTGAGATTTCCACATATATTTCTAAGTCAATTGATAATGACTTCAGCGGAAACATGATTGATGTTTGCCCGGTTGGAGCATTGACTGATAAAACATTCCGATTTAAAAACCGGGTATGGTTTACCAAACCCGTAGATGCACACCGGGATTGTGAGAATGAAAAATGTTGTGGCAAGGTAACTTTATGGCAACGTGGGGATGATGTGTTGCGGGTAACTTCAAGAAAAGATGAGTGGGGGGAAGTACAAAGCTATGATGGCAAGCCGGGCTGGATCTGCAACACTTGCCGTTTTGATAAAAAGAAAGCAAGTGATTGGGTAATCGAAGGCCCAACGAGCATCAGCAGGCATTCAGTTATTTCGCAAGGTCATTATGTTGGGTTGCAAAAACCAAAAGAAACAATTGCAGAAGTAATGGGCGGTAGAGAACCGAAATTGCTGATGGACATTCATAGCATCAGTGATGTGAACAGTGTGGAAATAGCTTCATTACCGGGGCCGGCAACGAGTAAGACATTTAAGAATGTGAATGGTGAATAGTGAATGGTCAATGGCGGTCTCTGATTGACCACTCGCCATTGACTATTGACCAATAATTATAGATGAACATGACTTTATTAGTTATAGACTGGTGGTTTATTTTAGAAAAAGCACTGCTAATTGGCGGCATTATCGGCTTGTCATTCTTTATTGCTATGTACACCACATTAGCAGAAAGGAAAGTTGCGGCATGGCTGCAAGACCGTCGTGGGCCAAACAGGGCAGGACCATTTGGTATTTTTCAACCATTAGCAGATGGCGGCAAATTATTTTTCAAAGAAGAGATTATCCCATTAGCGTCGAATAAGTTTTTATTTATCCTTGGTCCGGCATTGGCGATGATAACCGCATTGCTGACCAGCACAGTTATTCCATGGGCTGCACCCTTTGTAACACAGGGTGGAAATGTAATACCAATGCAGGTGGCTGATGTGGATATGGGCATTTTATTGGTATTTAGTATTGTGAGTGTGGGTGTATATGGTATTATGATCGGCGGTTGGGCCTCTAACAATAAGTTTTCGTTGATGGCGGCTATTCGGGGTGCCTCTCAAATGGTATCGTATGAGTTGCCAATGGGTCTTTGCCTGATTGCTGTATTGTTTATGACCGGCTCATTAAAAATGAGTGAGATTGTTGCGAACCAGGTACAGAATGGCTGGCATATCATTTATCAACCACTGGGCTTTATCATATTTTTTGTGTGTGCATTGGCGGAGTGTAACCGTACACCATTCGACTTACCAGAAGCAGAAAATGAATTGAACTTTGGCTACCACCAGGAATATTCTTCCATGAAACTGGGCTTTTACCTGTTTGCTGAATATATCAATATGTTTATCAGCAGTGCAGTGATGGTGACATTATTCTTTGGTGGTTATGATATTCCATTTGTAAATGAAGCATCCTGGGGATTGAGTTCTTTCTGGATGACAGCGATAAGCTTTGCAGTGATAATGGCGAAAATCTCATTCATGCTATTTGTATTCTTATGGATACGTTGGACTATTCCTCGTTTCCGGTATGATCAATTAATGAATTTAGGCTGGAAGAAATTAATACCATTGGCATTGGTGAATATGATCATATCGGCGGCAGTGATGTTGTTGTTGAATAAGTAGTCTGAAGCCCGAAAGACCACAAGTCTGGAAGTCTGAAAGACTAGTCGATTATAAAGAAATATTCTTTCCGTCTTTCGGTCTCCCGACATTCGGACTGATAACAATATATTTGCGAACTTTTATAAAGTATGTTAACACAAAGAGCAAAAGAAGTAGACCGTAAGCCAATGACTTTCCTGGAGAGTATTTATCTCTGGAATATCATGAAGGGTATGGGAATTACGATCAGTCACTTATTTAAAAAGAAAGCGACGATCAATTACCCGGAGCAAACCAGAACCTTTTCCAAAGTGTTCCGTGGATTGCATGTGCTGAACAGGGATGCCGAGGGAAGAGAAAATTGTACGGCTTGCGGTTTGTGTGCTGTGGCTTGTCCTGCGGAAGCAATTACGATGGAAGGTGCGGAAAGATTACCAGGCGAAGAACATTTGTACCGGGAAGAAAAATATGCTGCAAAGTATGAGATCAATATGCTGCGTTGTATTTTTTGTGGATTGTGTGAAGAAGCTTGTCCGAAAGATGCGATCTATTTATCGCAAACTTTTGCACCGGCCAATTATGGAAGAAAAGGATTTATATATAAGAAAGATGATTTACTGATACCTCACCCAATAGAGAATAAAGAAGCGTATGAAGCAGCATTGGGAGATAAACCAGCAAAAAACTAAGAACGATAGTAGTAGCACTTTTCAGTGCTTTGATGGTGATTACCAACAAGAACCCAGTGTACAGTGTACTTTGGCTGATCGTTACCTTCTTTGCTATTTCCGGTCACTATATATTATTGAATGCACAGTTTCTCGCTATCGTAAATGTCATTGTTTATGCAGGTGCGATAATGGTATTGTTCCTTTTTGTAATAATGCTGATGAACTTGAATAAAGAAACGGAGCCACAAAAAAATCGTTGGTTACGAATGGCGGGTGCGATTGCAGGTGGTTGCTTGTTGCTGGTGTTAGTGGCCGCATTGAAGGATACACATACTAAGCAGCAGCTGGCAATGACAAATGGTGGAAACATCGGGTTGATCAAAAACTTAGGAAAGGAATTATTCACTACGTATGTGGTGCCGTTTGAGATAAGCAGTATTTTGTTTTTGAGTGCCATGGTAGGTGCGGTGGTGATTGGAAAGAAGGAATGATTTGAAGATTTGGAGATGTGCCGGTTAGGCAATTCATTTCCAAATCGTATAATCTTCAAATTGACAAATTGATTTTATGCCGATTAATTATTACATATTTCTGTCTATCGCCTTATTTGCCATTGGCATTGTAGGTGTGCTGACCCGTCGTAATGCGATCATTATTTTCATGTGCATTGAGTTAATGTTAAATGCGGTGAATTTATTGTTGGTAGCATTTTCAAAAATGCATCATATGAAAGCATTGGCTACAGATGCAGCGACGACTGTTGGAACAGACGGACAGCTATTTGTATTTTTTATCATGGTGGTAGCAGCGGCTGAGGTAACTGTGGGGCTTGCAATAATTGTAATGATGTATAGAAATATACATTCTGTGGATGTGAATTTTTTGAATCGTTTAAAACATTGATGCTGTTTAGAAGATAGTTATGCAGAACGCTTTACAAATAGTTTACCTGATCCCCCTTTTGCCATTAATAGGATTTCTTATCAATGGTTTGGGAAGAAAGCATTTGTCCAAATCAGTTATTGGAGTAATTGGTAGTGGGGTGGTGCTGGCATCATTTGCCATTAGCATTTGGGTGTTTTTACAAGTGAAGGGCGGCAACACACATGAAGCTCATTATTTTGATTTCATCTCAGTTGGGGATTTAAAAATTCCATTTGCGTTTAAGATTGATCAGCTTTCTTCCTTATTTCTATTGATAATAACGGGAGTTGGTTTTCTCATTCATGTTTACTCTACCTCTTACATGCATGAGGAAAAGACAGAACACTTTGGAAGATATTTCGCTTACCTCAATCTCTTCATCTTTTCCATGTTGTTGCTTGTGATGGGAGCAAACTTCGTTATCATGTT
>LNFJ01000084.1 GCA_001464625.1 Bacteroidia bacterium Ga0077558
GGCATCAATAAAATTGCGCAGAAAGTAGGTGAAGAAGCTGTGGAGCTTGTTATTGAAAGTAAGGATGATGATAAAGAAAAATTTTTAGGCGAAGCTGCCGACTTGCTATTCCATTATCTCATTTTATTAAATGCAAAGGAGTATTCATTAAATGACGTAGAGCAGATATTAGCTGCCAGACACAAAAACAAATAAGTTTTTACAACGATGGTATTGCGACAAATAGTGTACAGCCTTTTCCAGGTTCTGTTTGCACATCTGTTTCACCATTGTAGAAATTTACCCTTTCGTAAATATTTGACAGCCCAATGCCACGATGTGTTTGTTTCGGACAGAATCCAATTCCATCGTCTTTAATAATAAGGTGAGTATCTCCATCCCTATTCTGCAACACAATATCTACCCTCTTCGCTTTGCTATGTTTAAGAATATTCTTTAGTTGTTCTTGCACAATTCGCAAAAGGGTAACTTTCTTTCCCTGAGAAAGCATTTCGTTTTCATAATCGAAAACAAACTTTATTTTTATATCTGTAGCAAGATGAATATCATCTATTAAAGTTTGAATACTTTCTACAAGACTTTTTCCGGTAAGTTGTGGCAATACCAGCTCCTTCGATAATTTTCGAATTTCTTCTATTGCCAGTAGAATATAATCAACCGTCTTTTTCTTTGTTGCCTTTTCTTCTTTACCAATAGGCTTCATCATTTCCACAAAGAGTTTCGCTGTAGATAATATCTGGTTAACATTGTCGTGAAGTTCATGACCAATTCTTGTACGTTCTTTTTCTTGTGCTCTTATGATAGTTTCAGAAATCTCTTTTTGGCGTTCTAATTTTTCCGTCATCAACTCACCTTCCAATTGTTTAAGATTGGTAACATCATGCAATGAGCCAATCATTTTAACAGGCAACCCGTTTTCATAAACGATATAACCTTTATCCCGCATATGCTTGTAGGTTCCATCAGCGCATTTGAAAAGATATTCCTCTTCCCATGATTGTTCCTTGTTGTCCGTACTTTCTTTCACTTTATCACTAACTCTGTTCCTGTCATCCGGGTGTATACGACGCAGCCACCACGAAAGTCCTTTCGGTGCATCCATGTTGTAACCGATCATATCCATTAATGCATCGTTACGAAATATTTGTCCGGTTTGCATATCCCATTCCCAAATAGCATCTGATGTAGCTCTTGTCAATAACAACAGCCGGTCATTTGACTGTCGTAGTCTTTTTTCTATTTCATATTTATCGGTAAGATTAATGGCATAACCACCTAATAGTCGCTTACCTGATGCGCTATCAATTTCAAAAAGGCTGATATGGAATACAAGGTTGGTGCCATCCGCCAATTCAGCTCTTTCTATATGTTCCGCAGGTTTACCCGTTCGTAATACTTCAACATGCTTGGCATACATATTTGCTGCAATGGAACCCGGCACTAATTCTGTTATCTTCTTATTCAATGCATCAGATTCCTCCAATCGAAAATATTGCAGGAAGGTCTGGCTCGCAAAAACCAAATGCTTATCTTCATCAACCACCCACGCCAGGTTAGGCGTTTGCTTCATAAATACTTTGAATAATGCATCTCTTTCTTTTAACTGACTTGAAAGTAATCTCTCCTTCGTTATGTCAACAATATTAGTAACTACAGAAAAAACGGTGAGAGTAACTTCATCAAATAATGGCTGGGAGCTAAAGTGCAACCACCTTGTTTCTCCATTACGAAGGCGAACAATCAACACTTCAGCTTGTGTTTGTCCTGTTTTTAATGCTCGCATAAAAGGAGTATCAGCAAACAAAACTGGATTATTGCTCTCGTTTGAAATTTGCCATGCTAAATTCCAGAGACTTTCAATATCCGTAAGCTGGTATAGCCGCTCGAGTGTGGTGCTAAATATTTCTGCAGCCCGCTGATTAACTGCTATCAGTTCTCCATTTGTATCCTGGAAAAGAATACCTGCACTCAATCCTTCAACTATTAGTTGATAATTTTTTTCTCCTAATTTATTATATTGGCTTAGCCTTTTATCATCAAGAATTTTATGGCCAACACATAAAAACATATTACAACCTTCCTCATCAATGGTTGAACTAATCTGCCATTTTGTGGGATGGTAATAACCATTCTTTAAGTAAAGTTCCATTGAACTGGTAGTACAATTATCCGCCGCTTCTTTAATTGCAGATTTAAAATCCTTAACATTAACGGGGTGGAGGAAATCAAAAAAGTTTACGCCTTTCGTTTTCAGGTTCTCCAGGTGAAGAGTTCTCACCATGTTTGTATTGGCGCTTATTATTTTGCCATCCTCATTAATAAGAGATAGAAGAAGTTCCCGACCTTGCTCACTTTCACTAATTATCTTCTTTAACGCAGACCACTTCGCTTTCATTTTCACTAAATTATTTTTATTGATCCTTTTGAATTTACTTTATAATTGCATTTTCACGAATAAGTGCAGGAACTTTCCCAAAATCATTAGATTTATCAATAAAGTGTTTAGCACCTAACTCAAAACATTGCTGACGATAATATTCATCAAAATGGTTGGTAATCATTATAACCTCACATTTGTATTTATTTTCCCTGATATGTTTTAAAATATCAATTCCGTTTTTGCCGGGCAGATTAATATCAAGGAGAACAACATCTGGCTTCTCTAAACCAAGCTGAATTTTTGCTTCTTCAAAATCAGTAGCTACAATAGTGTGACTTACATTAGTCTCTTCTTCCAATAAGCTGATCATACGATCAACAAAATTCAGATTATCATCAACAATTAATATTACCTGCCCTTTATTCATGAGGTTATCATACTGCTACAAAGAAAGCACCAATAGAACGTAATAACTGTACGGGAATATGTATTATTAATGTAGTTATGCTACTACATTTTGCAAAGAACAGCTTGACTTAAATCAAGCTGTTTTCAATAGCATACCGGGTTAATTCTGCATTGTTGCGCATATTCATCTTTTCCATAATACGGGAGCGGTAAGTACTAACAGTTGTTGCGCTTAGTGAAAGTTGGGTTGCTATATCTGAAATTGACTTTCCTGAAGCTATTAATTTGAAAACATCAAACTCCCTATCCGATAACGATTCATGCAACGGCAAATCAGTAGTAACACCGAAGGAGTTGGCTAATTTATCAGCTATTCCGGGAGTAATAAATTTCTTTCCGTTTATAATTGTTTCAATAGCCCGAACAAGATCATCATGAATTGTTTCTTTTCCCAGGTAACCGGAAGCTCCGGCTTTCAATACTCGTATAGCATACTGTTCTTCTGGATACATACTCATAATAAGTACGGGTAATTTGGGAAGCAATTGCTTGAGTTGTTGTAATGCATCCAGGCCACTTCTTCCCGGCATGTTCATGTCACATATCACAACATCCCAGGTTTCTTTTATAGCCTGAGCAATTAGTGATTCTGCATCGCCAGCTTCTCCTATAGTAATAAAAGGATACTGCTCCGTTAGGATCTGTTTAAGACCTCTTCGGACTATAGCATGATCATCAGCAATTAGTATCCTTATCATAAAGATTCTTTTGCGGGGTTAAATGGAATTTTTACACTAATTGTTGTTCCTTTTCCTAACTGACTGATAGTTTCAAAAACACCTCCCATCATAAGTGCTCTTTCATTCATACCCAGTATTCCCAATTTTTTGGTAGCGGTAGTTGCAAATTTATCAAATCCTTTCCCATTGTCAGTTATATCTAACGATATTCCATCAACATCTTGCCTTAAATAAACTTTCACCTCTTTTGCATCAGAATGCCGGGCAACATTAGTTAACGATTCCTGAAAAATTCTGAACAAGCCTGTTTTAATATCTTCTGCCAATTCCATATTCGAAACATCATTTGAAAATATGGTTTTAATATCTGATCGCTTTTCAAACTCTTCCAGTTGCCATTCCATTGCTGCTACTAACCCTAAATCATCAAGTAAACTTGGGCGAAGATCGGATGCTATTCTTCTTACTGTTTTTACAGTTCCATCCAACATCTCTAACAGGTCTTTTATTTTCTGTTTTACTGGTGCTGATGCTTCGGCTCCAATTTTTTTATTTAACCACGATACGTCCATTTTAAGTACAGTGAGATGCTGACCAAGCTCATCATGGATTTCACGGGCAATATGAGTTCTTTCTTCTTCTCTTATGTTATTTAAGTATCCTGCTAGTTGCCTTAACTGGTCTGACGTTCTTTTTATTTCTGCTTCGTTTTTTAGTTTCGCTGTAACATCCATAGCTACTAATAACCTGCCTGGAATATTGTTATATAGAATGTCATGGGAATTTATTTCGACATCGATAAAAGTTCCATCTTTCTTTTTATGCTTCCAAATCCCTGACCTGCGAATACCAGGTTGATATTTCTTTGATTCAGCAATAAATCTACCAGTATCCTGCTCCGGTTTTATGCTGAGCAAGTCTAATTCCATGAACTCTTCTTTGGAGTATCCGTAATGAATTATTGCAGCTTCATTTACATCAAGAACCTGGTAATTCTCAGTACCATAAACCCACATTGGTAATGGGCTATTTCTAAAAAGTAGTCTATACTTTTCCTCACTTTCTTCAAGTTCTTTTTGAGCTTCCTTAAGAGCTGACACATCAATCCCGGTTCCAATTAGCGACTGCTTATTATCAATTTCCAAGCGGGAAGCTTTAAAATAATAAGGCCTTCTGTTTCCATCTTTAAAAACAAAATCCGCTTCAGCATCACCTGCTCCATCCTTAAATACCTTTTCTATCCGCTCCTCTATATGTGCAAGCCCTTCACCTTCAAAAAAATTAATTGGGTGCATCTTGGCAATTTCGCTTGCCGAATAACCTGAAACCAATTCAAACTGCTTGTTCCACCTCAGGAATCGGCGATTTTCATCATACCAATAAAAAATACCCGGTAAACTATCAATCAACTTATCGGACAAATCCCTTTCTATCTGTAATTTTTTCTGTGCATCTATTCTGTCGGTTAGGTCTCTTATAACAGATAAAAAGCGACCATCTGGTAATTGTTGTGATCGTACTTCTGTTTGCACTACTGTTCCATCTTTCCGCTTCATCATTCTTTGCTTTATGGTAGACGATCCATCTTTAAGTATATCATACCTTACCGGACTACCAGACAGCTCTTCTGCTGTAAGAATTTGTGATAGCGACATGCTCACTAATTCTTCTTTAGAATATCCAAGCAACTCAACAGCGCCGCTATTCACATCTAAGACTTTACCTTCTGTATCATATAAAGCAATCGCATCAATTGCCTGTTCCACTAATGTGCGGTATTTTTCTTCATTTATCTTTATAGTTTCTGCTGCTTTTTTTCTCTCTGTAATATCTCGTATGAAAGCACAGAAAAATTTGCCAGCACCTTGCTTGACGGGAGTAATACTTATTTCTACCGGAAACTCCTGTCCACTTTTGTTTAGCGCAGTTATTTCTAATAATTTATTCAGGATAGGCCCTTCACCAGTATTAAGATAATGTTTCATCCCTTTTCTATGCTGCTCTCTGTGCTGCACCGGGATTATTGATTCTTCAAGTGTCTTGCCGATAATTTCCTCTTCCTTCCAGCCAAAAATCTTTTCTGCCTGTGGTGTCCAGAAAATAATAGCTCCATTTAAGTCAATGCTCACTATAGCATCAAGTGCAGAGTTCATTATTAACCTGCGTGTTTCTTCCGCACTCCTGATCAGTTCTTCGGATTTTTTTCGTTCTGTTATATCTATTATACTTCCCCGGATCAGCATTTTATCTTTCGATGGCAGTAATGAAAGCCAAACTTCACAGGGAATTAATTTTCCTTCAGCATCCCGGTGTATCCATTCAAATGAAGTTTTTTTACCACTTACAGCCTGATTGATTTTATCAATTGCCATATGAACTGATAATATTCCTCCAGGTTGATAATCCGGACTTACTTCTGCGGGACCAACCTTCATTAAATCTTCTTTGGACATTTTAAAAAGACGGGTAGCACTTTCACTAACACTACTAAATTTTTGTGTATCCATGTCAAGTACAACCAATGCTTCAGGTGCATTTTCTACCAGCGTACGGTATAAATTTTCACTTTCCAGTATTTTTTCTTCAGCAGCTTTTCTGGCAGAAATATCTTTTGTAGAGATATACACACCTATCACCTCACCGCTTTCATCTTTTACCGGCAGATAGTTAACTAATACCCATGGAGGAAAATTTTCCAGATGTATGCTAAGTTCATATTCCACCTTTTCACCTAAAAAAGCTCTTTTTAAACTTGTGCGGATAGGCTCATCTTTTTCATCCGGTATGAGTTCCAAAATATTCACACCCACTGTAACTGGCCTTCCCCATGCTTTTTCAAGATTGTATTGTGCCACTTTATTGATTAAAGTAACCCTGCAATCCCTGTCCAACACATAAAAACTTTCTGCAGCACCCGATAGAACATACTGCATATTTTTTTCAGAATTGCGTAATGCCTCTATTGCCAGTTTTCTTTCTGTTATATCATCAATTGTTCCTATATACCCTGCTATCATTTCATTGTTATTATACAAAGGCACTGCATTACCACTAACCCAGCGTATACCTCCATCTTTATGCACCAGGCGATACTCTGACATGGATACAACACCTTCGCCTGATTTTTTATACCAGTTACTTTGCAATTCGCTTATATCATCAGGATGTACTGCATTAAACCAACCATCCCCCATCGCCTCTTCAAACGTCATTCCTGTAAAGCTTAGCCATGTTTCATTTACATAAGTGGTTTTACCTGTAATATCCGTTTGAAAAATTCCTACTGGTGCATTTTCTGTAAGTGTACGGAATCGAAGCTCATTATTGATTAGTTTTTCTTCTGCTCTTTTCCTTTCAGTTATATCACGGCCAAATGCAATTATTTTACCCCCCTCTAAAGAACGGGCCGTTACTTCAACATCGATCAACGAACTATCTTTTTTCCTTAACTGCCGGTTAATTCTTATTGGTTGCCCGGCTAAAAGTTCAGCATACTTATCAGGATTTTCAACAATATTGCCTGTTAAAAAATCCTGTAAGCGTAAAGATGCGAACTCATCGTAAGTATACCCCATCATTTCAGCGGCACTATTATTAAAGTTGTATACTGTTCCATCCACGGAATAGATAATTATAGCATCAGTTGCCTGCTCAATAAGTGAGCGGTACCGTTCTTCACTTTCACGCAACTCTTTTTCAGCAAGATATATTTCTGTTACATCAACCATTGACCCAATCATCCTGGATGCTTTACCATCGTTATCCCGAATAATATGCCCTCTATCAAGAAAATGCAAGTAAGTGCCATCTGCTTTTGCATAACTGTATTCCTCTTTCCATACAAGTTCCTCACTGGCAAACGTCTTTTTTAATCTTTCCTTCACCCTTAAAACATCGTCAGGATGTATGTTTTGGTACCAATTATCTATAAGAACTAATTCTTTCTTTTTACTAAAGCCCATCTTTTCATAATAACTATCATTCCACCATAAGCTATCATTGGTAAGATCCCAGTCCCATACAAAATCACTTGTTGCTTTTGCAATTATCTGAAAACGGGCATTTGCCTTTACAATCTCTTCTTCTGTTTTCTTCTTTTCAGTAATATCTCGTATAAATACAAGCAGGCGGCCATCATTTAAAAGTCTGGCGTTTACTTCTACCTGTACAGGATCTCCATATTTATTCCTGATTAGCCGTTCGGTAATTACGTTCTTTCCTTGCTTTAATTCATCAAAATGAAAAGGATGTTGTTTCAAATCTTCCTTATCAACTATATCAAAAATGCTGAGCTCCGATAGTTCTTCTTTAGTGTACTGGGAAATGTTACAAGCTGCGGGGTTTGTAACAATAAATTTCCCATTTGTATCGGCTACAAAAATTCCATCCGTAGCCTGGTCAATAAGACTTCTATATTTTTCTTCGCTTTGACTTAACTCTTCTCTGGCAAGAAAAAGATCGGTTACGTCTGCCATCGATCCTATCATACGAATAGCATTGCCGTTTTCATCCCGCATTACATATGACCTGTCATATATATGCAGGTAAGTGCCGTCTTCTTTTTTAAACCTGTATTCATCACTCCATGTAGCAAGTGTAGTACGTGTAAGAATGTACTCAATATGATCCTGAACCCTTTTTTTATCATCGGGGTGAAGATGGTCATCCCAAAAAGAAATACTTGTAATATTTGTAGTGTCGGTAAATCCGAATTTATTATAGAAATTATTGTTCCACCAAACGCCTCCTCCTTCCCGTAAGTCTGCATCCCAAACAACATCGTTTGTAGCACTGGCAATAATATTAAACCTTTCAAGTGCCTCTTTTAACTCAGCCGTTTTTTCCTGAACCTGTGTGTTAAGTTTTTGGTTAAACTCGGTAAGTAATTGTTCGGATAATTTCTTTTCAGTAATATTTCTATGAACAATACTATAACCAGCTTCATTTTTATTTTTTGTTTTTAGCGAAGTATAAGAAACTTGTATATAAATCGATTGTCCGTTCTTCTTCACATATTCTATCTCTTCTGATAAATACCCTGACCTTTTAAGAAAATCCAAGATCCGTTGTTTATCATCTTGCGAAGAGTTGGCCTGTAAAAGTGTATGGTAATTTTTACCGATTGCTTCATCTTTTGAATAACCATAAACTTCAGTAGCACCGTTATTCCAGCTTTGAATTTTAAAATGCTCATCAACAGATATGATTGCTTCTCCAGACTGTTCTACAATATCAGCCAGATAGGAAATTCTTTTTTCATTTTTCTCTCTTTGCTTCAGATCATTAAAAATGCGAAAGAAAAAAAGGCTTAAAAAAATAAGAAACAACGCTGCCAATATTCCAAAAAGCTTTGCGGTTTCTACAGCAATGGTTTGCCGGTGCGTATTTGAAGTATTCAATATTTGCCGGTCTGTTGTTTCAATTTGTTGAATTACCTTACGAATTTTAGCCATCACCTCCCTTCCTTTTCCGGATTGTAGTGTTTGAGCAGCAGCAGAACTACCCAATTCATCAACGATTTGAATAGAGTTATTGGCGAACAATACTTTTTCTCTTATCAATTGTAATAAATATATAAGTCCTTCTTTACGTTCTGGATAAACAGAAAAAAGCTCCCGTATTGCATTGGTATCTTTATCTAGTTTTTGAAGTCCGAGTTTATACGGCTCAAGAAATTCTTTATTAGCTGAAATGATATATCCCCGCTGGCCGGTTTCTATATCCTGCATATCATCCATAATAGCTTCCATTGCCCGTAATGACTGCAACGTTTTATTGACTGCCTGGGTATCTGCAGCCACCTTTTTCATATTACGGTAGCTATACCACGCAAAAAAAGAGATGACGAAAAGAGAGATTATAAGACCGAAAAAAATGTTACGTCGTGTATAGAAATAACGCATAGTGTAAGGCTTGCTTTGGCAACGAGCTGGTGCATCAATCAATTAACACATAAAAAATACTATAACCCATGAGAATTAATAAAATTGACCAATGCTGCCGTGTTTTTTAAATTCAACTTTTTAAGTATGTTATACCGATGCACCTCTACAGTTTTTAAAGATATGTCCAATCGAACAGCAATTTCTTTTGAAGACAGTCCTTCCCGTATAAGCTTAACAATATCGAGTTCCCGCTTTGAAAGTAAGTTTAAATCTGTCTTTACTCCGTCATCTTCCAGTTCCTGTTGAGCTAGAATATTTTTCACTTCATCACATATATATTTCTTACCATCGTTCACTTCGATAATGGCAGCCAGCAACTCGTCTTTAGATGAATTTTTAGTTACATATCCTACTGCACCCATTTGCAACATTTTGCGGGCATAAGCTGGCATTGTATGCATAGAAATGCCAATTATTTTTGAAGTAGGTGAAACTTTACGAACTTGCTTTGTTGTTTCAAAGCCATTTACAGGCGACATATTAATATCCATCAATACAATTCTGGGCTTAAGTGTTTTGGCAATTTCAACAGCTTCTGCAGCATCGCTGGTCTCACCTATCACCTCAAATCTTTTATCGCTATTGAGAATAAAGGACCATGATTCTCGTATAAGTTTATGGTCATCAACTAATAGAATTGAAATCTTCTCCATGTGGCAGTTATTAGGTTTAATGGTTGGCTAATATAAGATAGGCAAAAAAAGGATAACTTTTGGAAAAGAAATACACTAAAAACAGACGAAACCAACTAAAATCGGGTTTTAAGTATATACACTTAGTATAAAAACAACATTTACTGCACCTTCATAAACCATATATAACTAATGTGCCGGATAACCATAGTTATCCGGCACATTGAACTAAAAGTTATAGCCCTACTGCTTCTTCAACTTAATAAGATATTTTCCATAGCTCCCGATAGTAACAGTATGATCAAGATACACACCAAAAGACTGTTCGCATGGTGAAACTACATTATCGTTACTCGGAGATGTATTAACAGACATTACTCCAAATGGATTCCATGGATAATCACCATATTGTTGTTTTACTACTGATGTTACATTAGTTAAGGGATCAATAGTAACTATTATTGGCTGATTGTTGGTTGGTGCCAGGTACCTGAATGATAAGTGTGTAGCATCAATCTGTGTTACAGTAATTACATCACCCGGAAAATAATCTTGCCATTCATCTACTAACACTTCATAATTACCCGTAGTATACAATGCTGAATTGTATTGACAAATTGCTGAGAACCTAACACTGGGGCTAAAGCCAGGATGATCTGGCTGAAATGCAGCTGCATATCCCAAACCTATGGCCGGAAAAGCTTCATACTTTTTTCCAGATTGAGCATACACATCTGCACCCACATCATAATTATCACCTAATACTATAGATGTACCGAACAAGGTAGCAATCTGTGCAGCAGTAATTGTTAACGCAGTTGGAAAACTGGTTACAGCTCCCTGAAATACTCTCACATTGGTATTGTTATTATTCTTACGAATTACAATATCAAATTTAGATGGAGGAATATCGTTTGGAAAGTATAAACTCACATTTACTTTTCCATTAAATGATCCAAGGTTAGTCATATCAATAGCAGCACTCCCCGTTGCATCTTTTACAATTTTTGGAGCAGGTACTCTTTCCGGAGCTACCTCCTTCGGAATAAACCCGTCATTTCGTTCACAGCTTGAAAAGACCATTGCTGCAATAAGAAAATAAAATATAATATGCTTTTTCATTGTAATGATTTTTAGCTTTAAAAAATTATGGCATCCAGAAAACTTTGTAAGTAGAAGGTGATTTTTGTGATGGTGCCTTACCGTTTAACTCTAACTCGGTTTGACTCCATGGCAATGAAAGTGGAAAATTATTACCCAACTGTACCGGTACAGCCAACTGGGGAATTACAGCAGGATTTCCATTAAGTGGCGGCTGTACTAATCCTCCGGGTGCCATTGTCGTATTTCTTGGATCGAACAAAACGGGATATCCGGTTCTGCGATAATCGGTGTATTGATCAACCGACGAACCAACACTGGCAAGCCATTTCTGAGTCATAATATACTCCAGCTTTTTGTCGGTGGTTCCTGCATCATATAATGCAAGTATGGCATTGATATAATTGGTTTGTGCACCTAATGCAGGTACCGCCTGTATTGGTTTTACATAAGTAGTTATTACATAATCTACCTGCGCCATGGAGGCAGACATTGCCGCACTAAATACTGCTCTTGCATTTCCGGGTATTACACCTGCATTTATTAATTCTGCTTCGAGATATAATCTATCGGCGTAGGTAATTAATTTATAGGGAGCCGAACCTGTGCCACTGGCATTATTTGCTACTCCACCTAATCCGTCATCATACCTTCCACCCACAGGATAAATTCCAAACAAACTGATAGCATTTTGCTGAGAACCATTTCTATTAGGGCCTACAGATCCAAAATAGATACTTACAAAGGCTCCATCCCTGTACTCACTTGAGTTAGGAGTTGTTCCGTTTGATTTGATTTGATTATAGATATAGTAAGGAATTCTGGGATCTGTAATGCCACTAAATATGGGATTATATCCTTTCAGGATTTCATAGAACCATGGACTTACATGCTGTGTACGCTGAGTAGCTGTATAGTCTCCAAATCCCGGATTACGATCTGAAAGCAATGCAGATCCAAATGGCATTACAAAACTTTCGTTTACTGCATTAATCAGTGTTGAAGGGTTAGATAACAAAGCAGTAACCTGTGCTGTTACATTTTGTACTTTTCTCATTTGCGTATACAATTTCAGTTTTAATGTATTCGCAGCTTTCAACCACTTTATATTAGCATTACCTACCGGATTATATCCACCATAGATCACATCATCTGCACCAGGTTTTGAAGGGTTTACAGCAGGATTGTTTAAGTCTGCAATACCAGCATCAATCAAACTGATCAACTGTGGGTAGATTGTTGCATCATCATCAAAAACAGGTTGCTTTATTCCTTCCTTAAATCGGTTGAATTCAGAAAAAGGTACATCACCCCATACATCTACCATCTGACTAAACGCATAGGCTTTTAATATTTTGGCAACTCCAACATACACGAAGCGATTCTCCACAGAACCCTGACTTATCACTGCATCCAGGTCTGTAATAGCTGCATGTAGTATTGCCCACGAATTAACAACTATACCATCGTTGCCATTCATTCCATATTGATCAGACTCTTCTCTGGTACTTTGCTGATGCATATACACCGACAGACCATCTGACAAGCCGGTACCATAATTAGTTGCCAATGCCGTACCGATCTGTAATTCTGCAGAAGTAAGCAAAGTAGAAACCGGCACTTTAGTAGGATCATTAAGATTTTTGTTTACATCAAGAAATTTTTTACACCCAACTACCGACAGCATCATCGCTGCTGTGAGTAAGTAAATGATTTTTTTATGTTGTATCATGACTTAAAGAGTTTGTGATTAATTAAAACGTTACATTAAGATTAAAGCCAAATCTTTTTGCAGTAGGTGCTGCATCCAGTTCAATACCTTGTATTACTGTAGCGCCATATGCACCAACCTCCGGATCAAAATTTACATACTTAGGAGTGTTGGGTGCAAGGAACCAAAGGTTGCGGCCGCTAAGTGATAATGATATGTCAGCAACTTTTAGCTTGCTTACGAAATTCTTTGGCAGGCTATAGCCCAATGTTATTTCTCTAAGCCTGTAAACAGTTCCATCAAACACATTAAACTCATCGGAAGAATTAATACCAAAACCGCCTACACCCGTTACACCGGTAAAGAATAAATCATTAGTGCTGATTCTCGTTTGATTTGGTACAGTTTTACCCCCCGACAATATTGGCTGATGTGTATTGGGGTTTCCATAAACGCCGGGAATTGTCCACAACGTTTCTCTGTCTTCTGTATCTTTTGTAACACCTCTGCCTAATAAACTATAAATAGAATTTGAATAGAAGTCGCCGCCTTTGGTCATATCAAATACTGCTGCAAGAGTAAGTCCTTTATAGGTTATAGAATTAGTGATACCTAATTTGAAGTCAGGATTAGGATCTCCAATCTCACCCTGATCAAGAGCTTCAATGATCCAGCCAGTAGTTGGATCAATCAACAATTGTCCATCTGCTGTACGATCCGCAACTTGTCCTCTTAAATAACCGAATGGCTTACCGGGCTCCAACCAGGCAGATACTCCGCCTGCAAATCCACCACCTAAAGTTGTTCTTTCCAAACCATCTACTAATTTTTCTACCATGTTCTTATTCTTAGTAAATGCACCTCTTATTTCCCATGTAAGATTCTTAGAAACAATTGGTCTTACTGTTAAACCTATTTCAACACCTTTATTACTAATCTCACCAATATTTGTATTGAAAGAAACATAACCAGTAGACGTAGGTACACTAACCGGATAAATAAGGTCAGTGGTAGTTTTATCGTAAGCGGTAAAATCAAGATTTATTCTGCGCTTAAAGAAAGAAATATCCAGCCCCACTTCTAATTCCTGCGTAAACTCAGGGGTTAGATCCGGATCAACTGTTAGTCCACTATTGGGCAATCCACTTAAACTTGCATAAGGAAGGCCTAAGAAATTAACATTGCTTAATGTAAATACATCTTCGCCATTATGAGGTGGGGCATCATTACCTACTTTCGCCCAACCTGCTCTTATTTTACCATAGTCAAACCAATTTGATCTAAGTTTAAGTGCATCACTAAACACTAAGGAGCCAGAAACTCCCGGATAGAAATAACTTGCATTTTTATATGGCAAAGTAGATGTACGATCATTACGACCGGATACATTTATAAATGCAAAGTTTTTATACCCTAAAGTAGCATCACCAAAAAAACCAACGATTCTTCTTTTGCTCCTTGTATCGGCAGCAAAAGTTTTCTCAACTGTATTAGAAAGATTAAAAATTCCGGGTACAATAAAATCACTACCTATATCTGCTTGCCTTTTAGAATTTCGCTGATTAATATCATTTCCTAATTTAAAATCCAGTGAAAAATCTTTCCCTACTTTAGGAGTAAACACTACCACTAATGTTGATTGTAACTCTTGTGCACGTAGATTATCTTTTATAAGTTGTCCTAATCCTGAAGCTGCTCTTGAAAATTCATCCGTTACCTCATCCCTGTTTACATGGGTAGAGTTAAGTCCTATATTATAATTAACGTTTATCCAATTGTTTACTTTATAACCTAACCGGAGACCTAATACCATTCTCTCTTCGATAGTAGTTATTACATTATGATAAGCTGCCCATCTTGGATGATCATAGTTTCCTGCAATAAACGCCAAGGGCACACCACCTAAATCCTGAGAAGGAAGACCAAATAAATCCCAGTTTCTTGCCATATGCATAGTACGGGCAAACTGTGATGAAGCACCGGGAGTTTGGTTATTACCAAAGAAACCTCCTTTTTGTTTTGACCTTGCATAACTAAGGTTACCACCAACTGTAAATGCCTTATGTTTTGTTTGACCACCTACGCTTACATTATTTCTAATATAACTTGAGTTTTCAACATACCCTAAGTGGTTAACATTTGAAGCCGTTAAACCCAGCGATGTATTTGCATCACCCCCATTTACATTGATTGAGTTTTCATACAACATACCCGTTCTAAAAGCATCTTTCACATTATTAGGAAATGCTTTGTAGGCTGCATTGTTATTGGGGAATAATTCAGGATAGGCCGCCAGGTAAGTTGCCCATGCTGCAATTGAATCTACACCGGAAGCACTGGAACGAAGAATGTTACCATCCTGATCATATACATTGCCTAACCCAAATCTTGCACCCCATGATCCGTTCGAACCAGTACGTGGATCAAAATTGGCACCAGAACCATAGGTATTTTGATATTCCGGTAAATTAGAAATCCTTTCCGCAGAAATACCTGATTTAAAACTAACATTAAAAGGCTTAGCTCCTTTTCTTGCACTACCCGATTTTGTTGTTATAACTACCACACCTCTTGAAGCTCTTGAACCATATAATGAGGCAGCAGCAGCCCCTTTTAGGATACTAAAACTTTCAATATCATTAGGATCAAGATTTGCAAGACCACTACCATAAGCTGTTCCTCCTGATGTTTGGCTTGTTGTTGTTAATTGATCGTTACTATAAGGAATACCATCTACTACTATTAGTGGCTGTGTTTCTAACCCAAAAGAAGAGTTACCTCTTATTTGTACACGGGTAGCAGCACCGGGTGTTCCCTGCGATTGTCGTATATCAACACCGGGTACTTTTCCTTGTAACCCTTTTAATAAATCTGGTTCCGATTTTTGTAACACAGAATTAGGGTCGACTTTTGTAACAGCATATCCTAATGCTTTTTCTGTACGGCGAATGCCTAATGCTGTTACTACAACTTCTGAACCAGTTGTAACAATTCTTTTTACAGGAATAGAAATTGTAGTACTCTCTCCCACGGTTACTTCAGTTGTTTCCAAACCAGCACCAGATACAATAATCACATCTCCATTTTTTGCCTGGATACGGAACTGGCCATTATTATCTGCCGCCACACCTCCGCTGGTACCTTTTATTCTCACAGATGCACCCGGCACAGTTGCGCCGGCTTCGTCGGTCACGGTTCCGGTGATAGTCCGGGTTTGACCAAAGGCCAATGTTACAAATAACATCAGCACTGTAAACAGTGATGCGATTTTTCTCATAAAAGAGTTTTAAGATTTAAGAAATAGTTAATAACAGAAGACCAGCATTCACATAATTATGCTTCGACAATCGGTGTGTATAATCATGAAGCGGAAAAATAAATACCTGAAAGACTAAAAAAAAGGTTCAAATATTTTTATAGTAGCTACAAAAAAAAGAGCAGGTAGTAGAAACCACCTGCGTTGTGTAATTAACGTTACACATGAGAAAAGTTATACGGAATAGTTCTGAAGTAGGAATTAAAAACTAAAGTAACAGAATAAAGACATTATATAGCCAATAGCTCTCCCTATAAATTCACCAAAGCGAAATTTTCATTCATGAAAAAATATTTTACTTGAGTTGAGCGTAACAATAGAAATAAAACGATGAAGACGACTAATTGTTACTTAGCAATACTTCAACAACACAAGTACAAGGAATTCGATTTGCCACGCCCAAACACTGATTATCCCTGATAAAAACAGCTAGCAATCAAAAATGCCCGTTTATCATTAAATGAAGTAAATCGTATAACAAAATGTTGCACTCTTCAAAACGAAATAATACCGGAGGAAGCCGAAAACTATCATACAAAAAATTAACGATCGTTAATTTCTACTACTAAACCAAACAGCACCTTTTGCTGACAAACAAAGAGTTCATTGATTCAAAAATAAAAAGCGCCAACCCATTCAGGCTACTTTCAATCCAACTATTGCTGTTTTATTACGTTCAACATCGGCTTGATACCGTTTATCACTAACTAAGTAAAAATGGAAGCAAAAAAAGCAGCATTAAAATATTTCAATATCTCTATAAAATTGAGACTGTTAATATAGCAGATGCAATAAATCAAAAAGAAGAATCGATTTATATGTATTATATCATGAACCAAAGCCTCTCTGACCAACGAACAACCAATAAAACTACCCATTTTAAAAATGAATGGGTGTTCCGGCTTATTGCTACTCCTTTCTTTGCCATTTTTGTTCCCAATATTACACCGCTTGTTTACCCGCAAAATGAAACTACCACCGCCCTTATTATTAATTACTTATACTTTGCTCTCCTTGTTCATTTATTATGGTCTGGCAATCGCTGGATTGTTTTCAACTTGCGAAAGAATAATCAATGGATTAAACGACCAATAATAAAGTCCGTTTATATTGTATCTATCCATTTAATTTTTTCCTTTTTCCTGTCCCTTATACTTCATTATATATGGAATGTACTTATAGCTTACCACCCTGTTCCATTTGAAAATATTTTAATGGCCTCGTTCATTGCTGCCATACTATCTATTTTAATCGCCACACTTTATGAGATTGTATTATTAACAAGAGAAAGAAGAATGGATCAGCTAACGACAGAAAAACTAAGCTATGCAAAAGTACAGGCAGAATTAAATACACTTAAAAGCCAGATTGACCCTCATTTTATTTTTAATTCCTTAAATACCTTATCCGTCTTGATAAGTGACAATAAAGACAAAGCTTTACTATTTAATGAAAGTTTAGCTAAAGTGTACCAGTATATTCTTGCTCACAGAAGCAATAACCTTGTAACCGTTAAAGAAGAACTCCATTTTATAAAAGACTACTTCTTCCTGCTTAAAATTCGTTTTGAAGATTCCCTTCACATCAGTATGAATATTGAACAAACCACTCTAAACCGGTATTATCTACCCACCATAGCTATACAAACAGCTATTGAAAATGCTATTAAGCACAACCAATTTTCAAATAACCTGCCATTATGGATTTCAATTGATATAACCAATGATTACGCAATTGTTGCAAATAATAAACGGCCCTTAAAATACAAGGTTCCATCTTCTGGATTAGGACTTATTAATCTCGACAACCGTTATCGGTTAGTTTTAAACAAGTCAATCCATATTGATGAAACAAACGACGATTTCACACTATACTTACCCATCATAAAAAAATAACTTGCCATGATTAAAGCCATTATTATAGAAGACGAAAAACCTGCCGCAGCCAATCTTGCAAGAAAAATTGCACAGGTGGATAATAGTATAATGGTGGAAGCAACTCTTTCAACCATTGAAGAAAGTATTCAATGGTTGTCAAGCCATTCATTACCAGAACTTATTTTCCTTGACATTCATCTATCAGACGGGCTTTCATTTAATATTTTCAAAGAAATAAAAATTACCAGTCCGGTAATATTCACCACTACTTACGACAGTTATTTAATGGAAGCATTTGAGTTAAACAGTATAGATTATTTATTAAAACCTATCGAAACATCCAGGCTAAATGATGCATTGGAAAAATTTAGAAGTACCAAAAATTATTATTCTGAAAATATTTACAAATTAATTCAGAAAGTAGATAACAGCACCCATTCAAAATACAGGCTGATAGCCCGTAAAGGTTTAGAACATGTTCCATTAAAGCTAGATGACATTGCTTTATTCTACACTGAAAATCGTCTTACATTTTTAATTGACAGGGATGGGAAAAAATATATTGCCGATAATAATTTATCAGCTTTAGAGCAAGAGCTAGACAAATCAAAATTCTACCGGGCAAACAGGCAATACATCATCAACATAGATTTCATTAAAGGATATAAAACGGCAGAGAAAGTAAAAATTTCTGTGGAGATGGCAGTAGACACTATTAAATCTCCCGTAATGATAAGCCAGGATAGTGCTGCAGATTTCCGGGAATGGATAACGCAGGTGTAGGGATAAATATAAAGGGCAATTCAATTGTTGCATATTGAATTGCCCTTTTATTGTGGAGGCGACCGGAGTCGAACCGGTGTCCAAACATATTCGCCGAAAGCCTTCTACATGTTTATTCAATTTTAGTTTGTCGGGAATTAACTGGAAAAAGACAACCGATTAATTCCTTAGCTGAATAGGCTTAAGCAACTGGCACAGCCTGCAGTTGCAGCATCTTGTTTTGTTTTTAAGTCGGCGGCGGGGCGTGGTAACAAGCCAACCTGCCCGGCGGCCCTAATGACTACTTAATCACTGATTAGGCAGCCATGGCATACTGAGTATTGCCATTTGAGTTTTTCGTATTCAGATTAAACTGCTAATTACGCAACGCAGTACATGCTTATACTCTCAAAGATCTATGCTGTCAAAACCAAACGCCCCCATTACTTTTATTGAAGCGATTTCAATCAGGATTTTATTTACCAGGCCAATTACTACTATCATCGTCCCTTGCGTCGCACTCTTGTACTGTAGGAATTCTACTCCCCATTTTTCGAAGTGCAAAACTGTCTTCCTAATTGGTTTTATTTCAAATCAGCCTGTAAAAATACTACAAATTAAAATTATAGCCACTACTGAATCAAAACATTTATTTTTTGGCTGTAAAAACCTGACACTTTTAACAAATCAAAGTAGCTTTATCAAATTATGGAGAATAATCGGGAAGCTTTTTACCACCAACGCATAAAAGAATTAAAAGACGAAAAGGCAAAACAACTGAGCCGCAAAAATCAATTGGCATGGCTACGGTTCTTTTCTATAGTGGCAGCATTTACAGCAGCATGGTTTCTATGGCCATTTGGCCTACTTCCCGGTCTTGCTTCTTTCATCGTATTTATCGGGCTGTTTATTTACTTTTTAAAACAAGACATTAATAATAATGAAGCAATAGAAAATACAAATAGATTAATTACTATTAACGAAGCAGAGTTGCAAGTGCTTTATCATCATTTTCTGCATTTGCCCGATGGAAGCAATCACCAAATAGCAACTCATACCTACACAAACGACCTCGATATCTTTGGACGGGCATCTCTTTATCAATACATCAACAGAACTACTTCGCAGCAGGGCAATAAATTAATTGCAGAATGGCTGATGCACCCGGCTTCGGTACAAGTTATACAGGAAAGGCAGGAAGCGGCAAAAGAGTTAGCAACCAAAAACAATTGGCGGCAACAATTAGAAGCTTATGGGGTTTCCGAACCAATTACCCTCGCCACTGAACAAAAAATTACCAAATGGCTTACAGAAGAAAATAAATTTATTCATAAAACCGGTTGGAAAATTGTACGAATTCTTTTACCTGCAATAAGTCTTACTATACTTGGTCTTTTTCTTACCGGCGTAATTGAAGCCAACCGCTTTTTACCTGCTGCAATTCTTTTAATGATCATTGCATTCAGCATTTCAAAACTAGTACTACCTGCACATTACAAACTCAGTAAGGTCGCACCGGAACTGGAAACACTATACAATAGCATCGCCTGGATAGAACGACATGATATTAAGAATCCATATCTCCTTCGCTTACAAAAAATCTTTAATCAGCCCGAAGAAAAAGCTTCTCATAAAATAAAAGGTCTTACACAAATATTAGAAAGATTGGACCTACGCCTTAATTTTATTGTATTTATTCCATTAAACACTTTTCTTTTCTGGGATTTGCAACAAGTATTCGCTTTAGAAAAATGGAAAGAGAATAATAAACAGAACATTGACCATTGGTTTGCCGGTCTCGCTGAAATGGAAGCTATCTCCACGATTGGTAATCTCACCTTCAATCATCCTGCATGGACATTTCCAGCTATCAGCAATGAAGAAGCAGTATTTGAAAGTGTTGAATTAGGGCATCCGCTCATTCCAATAGATAAAAGGGTAAACAATTCGTTTTCTACAAAGTGTGTTAACCAATTAAATCTTGTTACTGGTTCTAACATGGCAGGAAAAAGCACTTTCCTCCGGAGCATTGGTGTAAATATGGTGCTGGCCATGATGGGTGCACCTATCTGTGCCAACAGTCTTACTCTCTCCCACATGAAAGTAATGAGCAGTATGCGCATAAGCGACAATCTTGAAGAAAGCACATCTACTTTTTATGCAGAACTTAAAAAACTAAAAGAAATCATAGAAGCCGTAAACCGAAATGAAAAAGTATTCTTGTTATTAGATGAAATATTGCGTGGCACTAATTCAGCCGACAGGCATATCGGTTCTAAATCACTTATCAAACAATTAATCCATCACAATGCTGCAGGTGTACTTGCCACTCATGATTTGGAATTAGCGAAATTGGCAATTGACTATCCCGCCAATATTCAAAATTATCATTTTGATGTTCAGGTTGCCAACGATGAATTGTATTTCGACTACAAATTAAAAAGAGGTATCTGCCAAAGCATGAACGCCTCAATATTGATGAAGAAAATCGGGATTGAATTATAAAATACTGTTGAATCTTAGTCTTTCTTATAAAAAGACACTCCATTAATAAGTATAAAAAACGATGCGCATATCTTTTCTTTCAGAGATATTTTTTCCAAATTCTCATTTAATATTTGGATTCTCATAATCCGCATGCCAACAGTTCCATTAAAAATAATAAATGATAAAAATCTGTAAATAACAAGAAATACTAAAATATAAACTACATCTGCAATTGACCTTTGCAATTTTGTTAATACATCAACCGGAAGCGAAAAAGCTACGATTAAGAATAAAGCCAACACAATAGCTGCATCAATAATGCCTGAAACATTTTTAGTAACAAGACCAGCTTCTTCTACTTCTAACTCGCTGCTAACATGAACATCTCTATTCATAGTAGAAAGTTTAAAAATTTCTACTCCTAATTTAGGACAAAAAAATTATTTCTCCCAGAACTTATTTTCCCCAGCCAAACCAATCATTACCATTCGCATACAACATCAAAGCAATTAGTATCACAAACCCTGCAACTTGTGCATACTCCATAAACTTATCGCTTGGTTTTCTTCCGGTGATCATTTCCCAGAGGGTAAACATTACATGGCCGCCATCCAACCCTGGAATTGGCAATATGTTCATGAATGCAAGTATTACAGAAAGCATTGCTGTTAATCTCCAGAAAGATTCCCAATCCCAAACTGGTGAAAATATAGAGCCCATTGATTTAAAACCACCAACTGCTTTATATCCTTCCGTCTTTGGATTAACGATTGCTTTAAATTGAGTTACATAATCATTCAATTCAGTGAAAGTCATTTTAACACCTGCTGGAAAAGCTGGGAAGAAATTATACTTAGTCACTTCATATTTCAACCAGCCAAGACTATCTAATTGCTGCATCGAACCATATGGGTTAAATCCTATTTGTCCTTCTTCATTTATTTTAGAAACAAAACTTGTATCTCTTCCATCCCTGTTCACTGTGATTAAAACATCCTTGTTCTTTTTTGTTTCAAGAATACTAGTCAACTCATCAAAATAACCAAATCGCACCGAGTCAATACCAACTATCAGATCATTCTTGCGAAGCCCGGCCTTATATGCTCTCGAAGTGTCATTTACATTCAATACCATCGCAGGATAACGAGGCTCAATAAATCCGCTTCTTTTTTTGTTCTTGTTATCTATTAGCTGCCCGATAAATCTCTCAGACAATGTAAGTTCCATCGGCTTGCCATCTCTTTCAATCTGGACAACAGAACCGGTAATCAATTTCTTTTTAAAACGGGTAAGATCATAAACTTCTTTTCCATCTACACCAATAATCTTATCTCCATTTCTAAAACCATTTTGAATTAAGGTGCTATCACCAATATGCACCCCATACTTCATCGAACTGGATGGAACTTTCTTATCGCCCCATATCATTAATATAAAAGCATAAATAACAAAGGCTGTAAGAATGTTCATGATCACACCACCCAACATTACAATCAAACGCTGCCAAGCCGGCTTACTTCTAAACTCCCATGGCTGTGGAGGTTGTTTCATTTGCTCTTTGTCCATACTCTCATCGATCATTCCAGATATTTTTACATATCCACCCAATGGCAACCAACCAATACCATACACGGTATCGCCTACTTTCTTTTTTACCAATGCAAACCAGGGGTCAAAGAATAGAAAGAATTTCTCTACCCGGCACTTAAACCATCTTGCAGTAATATAATGTCCAAATTCATGCAGGATAACGAGTATGGATAAAGACAGGATCAACTGTCCTGCTTTAATCCCTACCACAGACCAGTTAATGGCTAAAAATTCAAATACACTCATAGTTATATAATAAAATAAAAAATCCCAAACCTATAAAGCAGATTTAGAATTCCGGTTTTTACAGTTTGATTAAATCGGCAGCGAAGTTACGAGCCTCCCCATCGCTTTCAAAATATTCCTCCAGCGTAGGATTGGCGATAAAAGGGATTGATTGCATGGCTTTTTCGATAACATCTGTCATATCCAGGAAGTTGATTCTATTGCGTAGAAAGGCATACACAGCAATTTCATTCGCTGCATTCATTACACAAGGCAGGTTACCACCCTTATTCAATGCATCAATCGCTAAACCTAAATTTCTGAATGTTTTAACATCAGGCTCCTCAAAACTCAGAGTATTTATCTTTTTAAAATCATAGCGGGGAAAGTCATTTTTAATTCTTTTTGGAAATGCCAGTGCATATTGAATGGGCAGTTTCATATCCGGCAAGCCCATTTGTGCTTTTATACTTCCATCTTCAAACTGCACCATACTGTGAATAATACTTTGCGGATGAATTACCACCTGCACTTGCTCAGGCTTCAAATTAAATAGCCATTTAGCTTCGATCATCTCGAGCCCTTTATTCATTAAAGTGGCAGAGTCGATAGTGATCTTTGCACCCATTGTCCAGTTAGGATGTTGCAATGCATGTTCTCTTTTTACATTCACCAAATAATTTGGCTTGCGGCCAATAAACGGACCACCGGATGCTGTAAGAATTACTTTTTCAATTTTGTTCCTTGTTTCACCAACCAAACACTGAAAAATAGCAGAATGCTCAGAATCGATTGGAATAATAGGAACCCTATACTCAACTGCTTTGCGCATTACAATATCACCAGCTACTACTAATGTTTCCTTATTTGCAAGACCAATTATCTTTCCATTCTCAATTGCTTTTAATGTTGGTTTTAGTCCCGCATAGCCAACAATAGCAGCCAGCATAAAATCGTAGCAATCCATTGAGGCTACTTCTTCTAATGCTTTTTCCCCGGCAAATACTTTTACATCCGTTGAAGCCAATGCTTCTTTTACTTTAGCATATTTCTTCTCATCGCCAATCACCACTACGTTAGGATTGAACTTAAGAGCTTGTTCAATTAGCAATTCATCATTATGATGTGCTGTTAAAACTTCGGCAGAAAATAAATCAGGGTTAGCTTCAATAACATCTAAGGCCTGGGTGCCGATGGAACCCGTAGAACCGAATATAGCAATGCGTTTTATCGTCAATTCTGAACTCATGTTTGTTTCGAATTATTATTCTCCCTTCCATTTTACCAACTCATCTGCAATTTTTCTATCGTTGCTAAGGCGGGGCACTTTATTCTGTCCGCCTAATTTACCAATTGATTTCATGTAATCAATAAAACCATTTTTGCGAACGGCGGTTATTTTTAAAGGTGTAAGAATATTACCGCCTACCAGATCATCATAATATACGTTCTTCTCTCGTAGTCTATGGTCAATTTTCGCTGCAAAGGCTTCCATATTTTCCGGCTTGTTTTCAAATTCAACAAACCATTCATGATAAGATTTGCCTTTGTCACTGCTTACAAAAGGTGCTACTGTAAATTCTGTTACCTGTATATTGTCTTCTGCAGCTGCTTTTAGTAAACTGTATTCAACCTCTTCGCCTATTACATGTTCGCCAAAAGCAGAAATAAAATGCTTGGTGCGGCCTGTTACTACCAACCGGTATGGATCTGTAGAAAGAAACTTCACCGTGTCTCCTAAATTGTATCCCCATAACCCGGCATTACTATTAATGATAAGAGCATAGTTCTCTCCTACCTTTACATCTTTCAATGATAATCTGGTTGGATTTTCATTAAAAATTTCTCCTGCCGGTACAAATTCAAAAAAGATTCCGCTATTACTATTCAACAGCAATCCTTCTGCATCCTGCGAATCCTGGAAAGCAAAAAAACCTTCACTGGCAGGAAACAATTCTATTGTGTCAATTTTTCGGCCAATGCTTTCCAGCAGTTTAGCTTTATAGGGTTCAAAGTTTACACCGCCCTGTACCATCACACTAAAGTTTGGAAATAATTCGCCGACTTTTTTTCCGCTTCTTTTTATCAGCTCATCAAAGTACATCTGCATCCACGGTGGTATGCCGCTGATGAGTGACATATTTTGATTGATCGTTTCATCAACTATCTTATTTAGTTTGGTTTCCCAATCTTCAATGCAATTGGTTTCATATGAAGGCATTTGGTTAGTACGGAGATATTTTGGCACATGGTGATTAACGATGCCACTTAATCTGCCCGTTGGAATGCCTCCCACTCTTTCCAACTCCGGCGAGCCGGAAAGAAAAATCAATTTACCGTCTGCAAATTTTGTATTGCCTGTTTCAGCCATATAGCAAAGCAGTGCATTACGGGCAGTATTGATATGATTGGGAATGGAATCTTTTGTAATCGGGATATATTTGGTGCCACTGGTTGTGCCTGAAGTTTTGGCAAAATAGATGGGCTTGCCTTTCCACAACACATTATGTTTGCCCTCCTTGATCTTATCTACCCAGGGACGCATCTGCTCATAATCCCGTATAGGGATGGCCTGCCGAAACTCTTCGTAAGAACCCACTTTGTCCAGGCCCGATTCCTTACCTATTTCTGTGACCCGGCCCACTTTTATAAGTCCTTTGAGGATATTTTCCTGGTCGGCCACAGCAGTGGTCATACCTTTGCGGATACCTTTATATATATAAGAAGCGAAAGGCCGGGCTAAGAATGACTTGATTTTCATCCGAAATGGTTCATTTTTTATGTTGAGGACGGATGCTCATTTCCTGTCAAAATTTTCATTTTCTGTTAGTTATGTGAAAATTTGGGCAGCGTAATTTATATGCTAAGTAACAGAAAACCCCAAAGGGGTACAAATATAACTGATGCCCCGTCAAAAAGGGGGTATTTAATGTTCATAAATCTTTGATTACCCGTTTGCGGGTACGATTTTTCCCCTTACCTTTGCCGTCCTAATTTTAATAGTATGATAGCTGTAATAAAAGTAGCCGGACAACAGTTCAAAGTAGAAAAAGATCAGACTTTGTACGTACCTCGTTTAGAAGGTAAAGCCGGTGATAAGGTAGAAGGCATTGAAGTATTATTGGCATCTGCCGATGGTAAATTATCTGTAGGAACAACTGTTGCTGCTGAGATCATTGACCAGGTAAAAGGTGATACGGTAATTGCTTACAAGCAAAAAAGAAGAAAAGGTTTTCACAAAAAGAAAGGACACCGTACAGCCTATACAAAAATTAAAGTAACAAGTATTGCTTGATCAGTTTTCTTTTGAACTGATAAACTAATTAACTCATCAATTTAATTTAATACAATGGCACATAAGAAAGGTGAAGGTAGCGTAAAGAACGGCCGTGATTCACACAGCAAACGTCTTGGTGTAAAAATCTTCGGCGGTCAACCTGCAATCAATGGCAACATTATCGTTCGTCAACGTGGTACCACTTATCATCCCGGAAAAAATGTTGGAGTAGGAAGAGACTTCACATTATTTGCATTAACTGATGGTCTTGTTGAATTCCGTAAAGGAAGAAATGATAAGACATTTGTTTCAATTGCACCAGTAGAAGCATAAGCCGGTTTGCTAGCCCGTTTAGAATTTTGTGGAAAAAAAATTTGGGTAGTATAAAATAATTGTTATTTTTACTATCGTTAACCCATTTATACTAACATTAAATTCTAAACAAAATGGCTACTAAGAAAAAAGCTGCAAAAAAAGCGGTAAAGAAAGCGGCTCCTAAAAAGAAAGCTGCTCCTAAGAAGAAAGCTGCTAAGAAAAAGAAATAAGTTGAAAAACTTTTTCAACTAAAGCTAAAGTCCTGATCACTCAGGACTTTTTTTTATGCCCTGCTTTCATAGGGAAAACAACATTTTCATGGCCCTATTTTTTACTATTTATTTATTCATAAAATTCTATTGCAAAGAAATTTTTCTGTTCCAGTCTATGAGCAAGTAATTCTTAAATTAGCATCATGGACAACTCCACCATTGCCGATAATTTTTCGCTGCTATCCAAATTAATGGACATACATGGCGAAAATTCTTTCAAATCGAAAACTTACGCTGCAGCCGCATTTAACATCGAAAAGCTGCCAAATCAGCTAAAAGACACTCCCCGGGAAAAAATATTTTTAATAAAAGGAATCGGAGAAAGTACCGGAAAAAAGGTAGTTGAATTATTAGAAACCGGAAAATTAGAAGTGTTGAGTGAGTTAATAAATATTACTCCACCCGGCGTAATTGAAATGCTGAACATAAAAGGAATTGGGCCAAAAAAAATAAATACCATCTGGAAAGAGATGGAAATAGAATCGTTGGGCGAATTATTGTATGCTTGTAACGAAAATCGCTTAACACTTTTTAAAGGCTTCGGAGAAAAAACACAAACTAACGTACAAGAAGCGATTGAATTCTATTTTCTTAACCAGGGAAACTTTTTATATGCCCAGCTAGAAGAAATATATCCTCAGGTTGAAAATTATTTACGCAAATTATTTACGCCTGATAAAGTAAGAGCAACAGGTGCATACCGCCGACAGGAATTAACGATTGAAGAACTAGAATTCGTTGTTGCAGAAACAAATGATGCCATTAAACCTAAATTTCAAACGGCACAACCACCTGAATTACTGGAAGAAAACCTGCCTGCCGGACAGGCAGGTGATGGCGACTTATTATATAAATTGAAGAACGGTCTAAAGCTACGATTACACACCGGAATAGAGAATATTACCAAAAGGCAATTCCAAACCACCGGCAGTCCTGCATTTATTGAAGCTTTTGAGAAAGCTTTTCCCTCCATATCATATTCAGTAGGTGAAAATGACGAAACTGTCTTTGACGAAGCCAACATTCCCTATATCCTCCCCTGCCTCCGGGAAACGACTGGCATCATTGAAAAAGCAAAAAATAACAATCTACCAGAATTGATACAAACTGGGGACATCCGTTCTATCATTCACAGCCATAGCAAGTGGAGTGACGGAGCCAATACCCTGGAAGAAATGGCGGAGGAGTGTATAAAACGGGGATTGGAGTATTTAGTTATATCCGATCACTCTCAAACTGCATTCTATGCAAATGGGTTGAAAGTGGATCGGATAATAGCACAACAGCAACAAATTGATCAACTGAACAAGCAATTGGCTCCATTTAAAATTTTCAAAAGTATCGAAAGCGATATTTTGAACGATGGCAGCCTGGATTATCCGGAAGAGATTCTAAAAACATTCGACCTTGTTATTGCATCAATTCATAGCAACCTGAAGATGAATGAAGAAAAAGCAATGAAACGATTGCTGACTGCTATTGAAAATCCATACACAACAATTCTAGGTCACCTAACGGGTCGTTTATTATTAAGTCGAAATGGTTACCCGGTTGATCATAAAAGAATAATTGAAGCCTGTGCCGCCAACCATGTAGTAATCGAATTAAATGCTCACCCACGCCGGTTGGATATTGATTGGAAATGGATTGAATATGCTATTGAAAAAGGTGTTTTACTTTCTATTGACCCTGATGCACATGCCTTAGATGGATATGACGATGTTAAGTATGGAGTGCTGGCTGCGCAGAAAGGTGGAATGACAAAGAAGAATAATTTGAGTAGCTATTCGCTGAAAGAGTTTGAAGAATTTTTAACCGACACCAGGAAGAAAAAAGGAATCTAATAGTTTATGAACAACCTCAATCTATCAGTAAGAGAAATACAAGAACCGGATATTGAATTAATCATTCAATATTGGCTCAAAGCTGATGACCATTATTTACTTGGTATGGGGGTGGCCACTGGTAAAATGCCCGGTAAAGAAGACATGAGGAAAGTATTTTCTGAACAATTGAAGCAACCATATGAAGACAAGAAATCATACTGCATTATTTGGCTGGTAGATGAGAAGCCAATTGGGCATTCAAATATCAATAAAATAAAATTTGGCGAAGAGGCATTTATGCACCTTCATATTTGGCCCACAGATATAAGGCAAAAAGGTGCAGGGACAGAATTGGTAAAACTAACCTTACCATTCTTTTTTAAAAATATGAAGCTTAAAAAAATATACTGTGAACCTTATGCATTGAACCCTGCTCCTAATAAAACATTGGAAAAAGTTGGGTTTGAATTTATAAAAGAATACAGAACAATTCCCGGAGTTATTAATTTTGAGCAGCAGGTAAACCTTTGGGAATTAACATTTGAAAGATTTAGCAAGGAAATTCCTTGAAGAAATTTTCAATACACTTTATAGAACAGGCAACTCTACATGAAAAATTGTTCCTTTACCTTGTGCCGTTTCAAACCATATATTTCCTTTTGCCTGCTCCACTATTCCTTTACACATAGCTAATCCCAAACCAGTGCCGGAAGACTTGGTCGTAAAATTGGGAACAAAGATTCTTTCCTGCATTTCAGCAGGAATACCCTCGCCATTGTCTTTAATACTAATGTGAACGGTATTCCCATCACGACGTTCAGCAATTTCAATACTACACACTTCATCTTCCTTAGTAGCTTCTACAGCATTTGCAAATAGGTTGGTAAACAACCGGTTCATTTGTGTCTTATCAGCCTGCACCATCAGTCTATCATTAACTGGCCACCAGGTTATCCGCACATTTTCGTTGCGACTGAATAGATCTTTTAATGAACTAATTACATCGTGCAAATCAAACTCTTCAACTTTTGCTGTACCAATGTTGGCAAATTGGGAGAAGTCTGCGGCAATTTTAGAGAGATGGTCAATTTGCTCAACCAACGTATTGGCAACACTGCTTGACAGCTCCTTAACATTGGGCTGATTATTATTAATGGCATTTTGCAAATACTGCATGCTCAGTTTCATCGGCGTCAGTGGGTTTTTAATTTCATGCGCCACTTGTCTAGCCATTTCCCGCCAGGCCCCTTCCCTTTCGCTTTTGGCTAATGCTGTTGCACTATCACCCAATTTCGCCACCATCTTATTATACTCCTTTACCAGTTCGCCAATTTCATCATCCCTGTTCCACTCAATTTCATCATTATGTTTACCAAGGTTTACTTCCTTCATCTTGTCGCTGATAAGTGAGAATGACCGGGTGATCCGATTAGTAATGAACAAAGCAATTAAGCCGGCAATCAAAAAAATAAAAGCATTAAGATTGATAATAGTGACGAGAAAATTAGATATCTCTTGACGCAACTCTGGTTTTGATGTGAAGTAGGGAATATTAATATATGCGTACACTTTGCCTTCCTCATCTCGTACGGGTGAATACATACTCAGGAATTCAAAATTACCAATCGTTTCATCCTGGGAATACTGCACCAGCCTCATCCTGTCTAACCGGTAAAAGGCTGCCGGATCCATTTTCTTACTCAATACTCCATGACTGTAAACATTGGCTTCTGATGAAACCTGCAGATCTCCCTGGAGGCTATACACATTTACATCCACCCCATGTATATCTGATATTTCATCCACCAATAATTGTAAATCATAATTAGAAACAGAATCATAGATTTTTACTACATCATCAAAGGTGCTGTGGTCTGATAACTTTTTCTCCATTTCATTCACCATGATCTTCATGGTACGGCTCAACTTGTCATTATTACTTCGTTCATACCTCCCAATGAAAAAAGAAATGGTGGCTACACCTATTACAAGAAATGAAAAAACACTGATGAAGATAATGGTAGTGTGTACCTGCGAACGGATATTCAATTGCATCAATTTTCGAAATCCTTTCCAATTATAACCTGTTTTAAATAATAATGAAAGCAATTGCACAAAAGCAACCAGGAAAAGAAAAGAACAAAAAATATACGAGAACAACGTAATCGTTTCAATAGTAGTTTCTCTTTTGCGGGCTATTACCACTACTTTATCATTGCTGGCCCGGTACCAAAGCTCAGTATAATCACCATTTTCTTTTGTTTTAAATTCTTCTGCAGGTATTTCATTTCCGTTAAGCCAGGTAGCAAACGGATAATTACCCGGTGGAGAGACCAGCCTGTTCCTGATATAAACAGCATTAGAATAGATGGGTGAGTTCTCTAAATCAGTTTTTCTATTCTGTCGGAATAGCTCAGGAAATAATGCATCCCGACTAAAATTTTTCAGGTTTGAAACAATAAAAAATGAGCCGAGCTTGCTATTGGCTGTATCTACTACATCCCTGCGGATGATATAATTAAACTTATCAAAGGATGTTTCATAATAATACAGTCCTTCCATTTCAGTTGGCTTTGACTGTACCGTAAAGATCACATTCAATGCCTCAAAAGAAGTAGGATCTTCATTGAAAAGCGGCCTGTCGCTTTCATCGTACACATATAACCGGGTATCATACTTATTCAGATACCCGCTATAGTTTCCAGTAATTATACTATCCCTTAATTGAACACTTCGTTCTTCATCTTTGAATCGATAAAAATTTTCGCTTAGAAAATCATTGTCCAAATACTTAATAGCAATACTCATTAACCGTTCGCTGGAAGGATCGGTTTGTATAGCTAATTTATCTGCAAGCCGCTTTCTTTTCTCCCATTCCACTTTTCCATTTTCAGACAGCATAATGGCGGCTATAGAAACAGAAAAAACAAATATCCAGGAAAGCGTTCCTGCAATATTGATACGAACATGATTAATGACCAGCGAACGCCGATTGACAAACCAGGTATAAACTAATAACCACAATAATACCGGCAAATAGAATAACACTTCCGAATTACCAGATCGGATCGTTAAATAGATCAACCCAGCAAACCCAATAGCAAAATAAATAAGAAAGCTTCTGCCCTTGAATAAGGGAAATATAAACCGGAAAAGTAATTGCGATAAATAGTAATATGAAAGCGATAAACAAGCTAATGCAGCAAAGCCTGCAACTGTATAAAAATTAAGGCTAAAAAAATCAGTCACATCAAACGAAATGGTCGAATCTGAAACAAGGCTACGGATAACTGTTGCCAATACAAAAGTAGAAAATAATAACAAACACAACGAGAATATACCTGCTACCCATTTGTAACGTACTGAAAAACTTTCAGCTGGATTTTCAAATTCCCTCAACTTTGACCATGCAAACAGTACGACCCAGCACAAGAAAAGTGAATTGATCAATAGATCACCCAGCGAACGTTGTATAGGATTTGAACCATAAATGCTCGGGTCAAAAAGTTCAAATTGCCGTAAGTTCAATAACGATGGATAATAATAAGTTATAAGACGAACACCAAGTAGTAGCAATACCAACGTACCAATTCCTGTCCATGGACCATGCTTCCTTGCTATCGAATCAGCCAGAAGGTGCAGGAAAAGAAATAGAAAAATTAATGCCCCAAAACGTAGAAATATTGTTTGCTTATCATTATATGGAACAGCAGCAGCCGTTTTCTTTTCGAGATAGAATAAAGTAGTACCTGATGCAGATTTTACAGGAAACTCCGTTACTTTTTTACTTATCAGCACTCTTTTATCAGCCGTGCTGCTGTAAGCAAATTTTTTTGGTAAGTAGTCAGTTTCAATAAAAAATTCAGACCGAACGGGTATTAAAGCACAAGAAATCACCTTGCTATTTGAATTTATATCTGGCAAAGTTTTTCTGATACAATAATACCAGCCATTTGATAAATGAAGAAAGTAGTCACCGTCTGCAGAAGCAAGCAAATCTGGTGTTGGTACATTCAATTGGTCGCTCCAAAACTTCATTTCTGTTTGCCCAAACTCATTCTGGCTGTAAAGGAAAAAACCATATTGCATTGCAGCAAGGCCTTCAAAATCCTGCAGCGATTCATTACTTTTAAATAACTTATTTACCAATACAGTATCACTGGTCAGCTTTGCAAAATCTTGTTCTTGTTGATGCAAATATTTTTCAGCCAACCGCACCTCTTGTGCTACAGATGAGCGGTTGCTATACAGTTTGTTGAAGAAAAATGAAAATGCAAACAGCACCGCTGAGAAAAACAGCAAGCTATACTTATTAAAAAAAATATTTTTTTTGAGTGGCTTCACTGATCCTATTGCCGTTGTTGTTTGATGGTGTTCCAGATGGCATCCATTTCCTGCAAGCTCATATCCTGTAAAGCTTTTCCGTTTTGTAAGGCTAATTGTTCCATCTGTGTAAACCGGTGGATGAATTTTTTATTGGTTCGTTCCAGGGCATTTTCGGCATCCACTTGCAAAAACCGTGCATAATTAATTAAAGAAAAGACAACATCGCCAAACTCTTCCTCTGTTTTTACCTGGCTACCTTCTACGATAGCTGCTTTTAGCTCTAAAATCTCCTCTTCTACTTTTTCCCAAACCTGCTCTTTATTATCCCATTCAAAGCCTACCTGTTTCGCTTTTTCCTGCAATCGCATTGCTTTTACAGTGGCAGGGAGTGATTTGGGCACACCTTCAATCACCGATTTTTTCCCCTCCTTCAATTTCAGTTTCTCCCAATTGCGTTTTACATCATCTGCACCATTTACCATTACATCGCTATAGATATGCGGATGGCGATTGATCAGCTTCTCACAAATTCCATTTATCACTTCGTCGAGCTCAAATTGCTTTTGCTCACTTCCAATTTTTGCATAAAAAACAATATGTAATAACATATCGCCCAATTCTTCTTTTATGCATTTCCAGTCTTCCTCTGTAATAGCATCGGCCAGTTCATAGGTTTCTTCAATCGTCATTTGCCGGAGCGTCTGAATTGTTTGCTTTTTATCCCACGGACATTTTTCCCGCAGATCATTCATTATTTCAACTAATCGCAAAAAAGCATCGCCGGGTTTTGAATCCATATTTTATAAATTAAAAAGTGAAAGCTGAAAAGAAAACAAAGAAAAGAAACAACACCGTCATCATCACTAATGATAAAATAAAAACCAGCAAGAATTTGAAAAATGTTTTAGCTCTGCCTTGCTTGTAAAAATTACGCATTGCTTTATAGAGATAAAAAAACAATGTCAGAAAAAGCAATAATACCAGCCACTGCAGCACACCCGTTTGAACAGCATTTTCTAATTCTGCAATAGCAAATACTACTAACAGCAATAAAAAACTAAATACATATAAATGAATGGTGAAGACTCCATGATCCGCAAAATAAAACTGTTTACGTCTCCGTATATAAACAAACCGTAAAATAAGTGCAAACAGCGGTAAAGAAACAAACAACATATAAGGTAACTTATGCAGGATATTATTACCTAATTTCTTCCAGGCTTCTTCAGGGTTATGCCGATATTTATTATTAACCTCAATTTGCTTTTTGGTAAGCCTCCGCATAAACCAACCATCTCTTTCCGATGCAGGCAATAATGCTTCAAGAGAATCATACTCTTGCATTGTTTTATAATTAACAGAGCCAAACTGTATAACCCCTCCCTCCTCTTCAATTGCTTTATACATGTCTTTCTGTGTAAATGGATTGCCCGTGTCTTTTGCAACTCTCAGTGCCTCCTTTAACATAACATTTCCTGTATCCTTCGTAAGTTTCTCTTGCAACTTATTAATGTAAACTATCCTCTCTTTAGCTGATATTGATTGATTTGGAGGAGTGACTTTTAAGTTTCCTTTAGGAGTAAAAAAACTAAAAAAAAGCAAGAAAAAAATAGCCGAGGTAAAAACATACATCTTAATAGGATGCAGATACCTGGCCCTGCGGCCCGCCATATATTCTTTTGATAAAAAGCCAGGTTTTAAAATCAGATGATGGATAGTGTGAAAAAAATTACTATCAAAATGGGTAATATCATAAAAGAAATGGGTGACCATGTGCCAGAATGTTTCTTTGGGCACTACGTTTTCCTGGCCACAATTATGGCAAAAATTTCCTTGCACCATAGTGCCGCAGTTCAGGCAATCTTTCTCTTTTCGGTGGGGAATGTGAGACACAATAAAATTTTCTTAAAAATAAGTACAAAAAATACAAGCTGTCAATCTTTTTCGTTACTGAACAATTAAACTACTTTTGACTTGAAAAACAATATATCCAGCATGAAAAGCATCCTTCTCTTATTTACTATTCTCACTTATTCTACCCTGCAGGCGCAATATTATTACAACGACATCATCGGTACCCAGGAAACAAACCGGCAGATGAAAACGTACCAGGCCAATAAAGTAAGGACCGTTTCTGCAACAGGCTTTGATAAGCAAGGAGCAAAATCAAATGATTTTTCTGAATTTCATGAAGTAAAAGAAAATGGTACAGCTTTAAAATCATCCTCTTTTGCAGGTCTTAATAAAACAGTAGTATATAGCCGCTTCGACAACCAGGCAAGAGTTATCAGTACTATAGATTCTTCTTCTGCTGTACAAAGCACTACCAATTATGAATATGATGGTGCTGGGCGTATTTCTACAATAAAAAATACAGTGACAGACCCGGCAAACGATTTTAATCAAACCGAAACACATCAATGGTTTTATAATAGTGCAGGTAAACCAGAAAAAATGTGGCGAATAATAAGCACCGGAGGTACTAACCCTGATAGTCTTGAAATAAGATTTGTAACAGATGAGAATGGTAATCCTGGCGAAGAAAGAACTTTTCGCAAAGGAAAAGAAACCGGTTATTTATATTACTATTATGATGATAAAAATAGATTAACGGATATTGTACGTTTCAATTCGAAATTAAAAAAGTTGTTACCCGATGTAATGTTTGAATATGATGACAACGACCGGGTGATTCAAAAAATTACTCCAACTTCAAGTATAAGTCTTGGTTATCTTATCTGGCGATATGTTTTTGATGCCAAAGGATTAAAAAGTAAAGAAGCCCTTTTTAATGATGATAAGCAAATGACGGGTAAGATTGAATACAGTTATGCTTTTAATTAATCGTAATAAAAAAAGGTTAGAAAATTCTAACCTTTTTTTGTGCCCAAGACTGGATTCGAACCAGCACGCCGTTTCCAGCGCCACCACCTCAAGGTGGTGCGTCTACCAATTTCGCCACCTGGGCATTGCTATCAGGATAAGGATCTGAGAAACTCTTTCCCTACACCTGATTTCAAATATTTTTCTTTTACTCTGGCAGTAGTTCTATTAGGAAACTCCTCCATATAAATCAAAGTAAAAGGTTTGTACGTTTTGTCGATTTATTTTCGCCATTATTGTGCTCTGCAAATCTTCTTTGCACATCGTTGGTCATCCCTACATAAATGTAGTTTCTTAACGAGCTTCTTATTGCGTAAACAAATATCATATTTCAAATTAAAGAACTTTTCGGTGCGTCTACCAATCCTGCCTGCCGGCAGGCAGGTTCGCCACCTGGGCAACCCATTCCTGAATTTCTCTGGAAGGACTGCAAATGTAAAGGGTTTTACTTTTTCAGCACAATTCTAAACGTAGTTCCTTTACCGGCTTCTGATTTTTTTACAAAAATTTGTCCTTTATGATATTGTTGAATAATGCGGCGGGACAAACTAAGTCCCAGCCCCCACCCTCTTTTCTTCGTTGTAAATCCTGGCTTAAATACATTGGCAATATTTTGCTTGCTGATTCCTTTTCCGGTATCAGTTACATCTATTGTTAGATTCGCTTTTTCATCGTTAATATCCACCACTATCCTGCCCTTTCCTTCCATCGCATCCAACGCATTCTTTAATAAATTTTCAATTACCCAATCAAATAAAGGTGGTGATACCATTGCCAGTACTTCATCCTGTCCGAATGAATTCACAGTAAATACAATTTTACCCGCAGCCCTTTTCCGCATGTAATCAACCATACTATTTATCTGCTTCACTAAATTTATCTCTTCTAATTGTGGAGTGCTTCCAATTTTTCCAAAGCGGTCAGATACCAATCGCAACCTGTCAACATCCTTTTCCAACTCTGCTACAATCTTTTCATTCCCCTTCGTTTCTTTCAACATTTCCACCCATCCTTCTAATGATGACACGGGTGTCCCTAGTTGATGAGCCGTTTCTTTCGCCATACCTGCCCATACCTGGTTTTGTACGGAACGGTAATTACTGCGCAATGAAAGAAATACAATAACTATAAAAAGAGCCACAATACATAACTGTACGATCGGATAGTATCTTACCTCAGCCAGCAATTTAGAATCTCCATAATAATATCGGTTGCGAATGGTAGGGTCTTTCGGATCCACCCACTCTATTTTTGGATTCTGCGATTTAAACTGTTTTAATTTTTTTTCAACATAGGCAGGATTATCAGCCGCTTTTGTTGAATCCAGATTTACTGATTGAATGATGCTATCCGCCTCATTTGTTTCAATGATAGGAATTGTTTTATTCTCTGTAAGTATCATTGATGCGAGCCTTGTATCAGCATCACCTGGTGAGTTGATCAGAAACTTTATCGCTTCGATCCACTGTTCCACTTTTTGCTTTTCTTCTTTGGCGATCTTACGGGCAAGGTATTGCGAGTAAAAAACAGTGCCGGATACAATAAAGATTGCAACAATTGCCAATACTGTTCGTAAATTAAGTAGTTGCCGAAACATATTTCGAATTTACCACGGATAAACCGGCTTCCCGTATTTTTGAATAAATATTTTAAGGCCATTGAACACTTCACCCAAGGTTGCTATTGTAATTCTTAACTGGAACGGGAAACATTACCTCGAAAAATTTCTTCCATCCGTACTAGCTACTTCTTACGCTAATATGGAAGTAATTGTAGCAGACAATGGCTCTACAGACGATTCCATCAATTTTCTTACCACTACTTATCCAACAATTCGGATAATCCGGCTCCACGAAAACTACGGTTTTGCCAAAGGATATAATGAAGCACTGAAACAGGTTAGTTCCGATTATTATATGTTGCTTAATTCCGATGTCGAAGTGGAACCAAACTGGCTGCAACCAATGACAACATTGTTAGAAAGCGACTCAACTATCGCAGCCTGCCAACCCAAACTACTCACTTATCACAATAGAAAATTATTTGAATATGCAGGAGGTGCCGGTGGCTGGTTAGATAAATATGGATATCCATTTGCAAAAGGAAGGATTTTTGATGTGTTTGAAGAAGACAAGGGACAGTATGATAAGTCGGAACCCATCTTCTGGGCAAGTGGTGCTGCATTATTTATAAGGGCATCTGTTTATCATGATATGAAAGGTTTTGATGAATATTTTTTTGCACACCAGGAAGAAATTGATCTGTGCTGGCGCATCCAATTAGCCGGACATAAAATTTATTCCTGCCCTGCATCTGTTGTATATCATGTTGGTGGTGGCACTTTACCAAAGGGCAATTCATTAAAAACATTTCTCAATTTCCGGAACAACCGGATCATGTTATCCAAAAATCTTCCCTTCTCTAAAAAAATAATTGTAGTGCCGGTAAGATATCTTTTAGATGGCGTTTCTGCATGGAAAGGATTACTGAGTGGCGATGGTGGGTATTTTATTGCCATCATTAAAGCCCACCTGGCATTTTTAAAATGGTGGCTATTTCACAAAAAGCAGAGTGTTTTTCCGGCAAGCAAAAAAGCTAACCTTTCCGGATTGCTTCAAAAAAATATAGCCTGGCTTCATTTTGCCAAAAAGAAGAAGTATTTCTCAGAAATTGTCGATAACACAAAGTGATTTTATATTGCCGAACCCTTATTTTTGCACCACAAAGTTGCAACATGAA
>LNFJ01000085.1 GCA_001464625.1 Bacteroidia bacterium Ga0077558
TGGATTTTACGAAATAAAAAATTGGACGGTATAGGCTATTTTACCGTTAATACTATTGCAAATCTTATAAAGCAACATCCCGAAATAAAGTTCAAGATTTTGTGCGATAAAAAATTTACTGAAGATTACTTCGACTTTCCGAACGTTTCAAAACATAAGATATTTCCAGCATTAAGGCATCCATTGTTGTATGTTTTTTATATGGAAATAATTCTTCCACTTTTTTTGAGAAAGCATAAACCTGATATTATGGTTTCTATGGATGGTTTCTTAAGCTTACTCTCCGGGTGCAAACAAATACCAATTATCTACGACATTAATTTTGAGCATAAGCCAAAGGATATTAAACTTAAAAACCGAATTTATTACCGCTTCTTTTTTAAACGATTTGCCCGCAAAGCAGAAAGAATTGCAACCATATCGGAGTACAGTAAAACAGACATAGCAGAGTATTATAAAATTAATCCTGAAACTATTGATAATGTATCCTGCGGGATTAACAGCAATTTTTTGCCATTGAATGAAACGGAAATTGCACATGTAAGAAATAAATGGAGCAATGGAAAGCCATACTTCTTTTTTGTTGGGTCTATGCATCCCCGAAAAAATATCAAAAATTTAATAGTTGCATTTAATTTATTTAAAAAAGAAACTGGTTCTGACTTTAAATTAATATTAGCCGGTTCGATTTTATGGAATAAAAGTGATATAGAAGATTCTTACACTGGTAGTCCGTATAAGGATGATATTATTTTCACCGGCCGTTTGTCTGATGAAGATCTGCAGAAAATGTTAGGAGCCGCCTTTGCTTTGAGTTTTGTTCCGATTTTTGAGGGGTTTGGCTTACCAATTGTGGAAGCAATGCAAAGTGGGGTAGCAGTTATTAGTTCAAATGTAACTTCAATGCCCGAAGTGGCGGGTAATGCTGCATTGATGGTTGACCCATTTAGTGTTGAAAGTATTAGTAAAGGAATGGAAAAACTCGTTAATGACGATGCGCTACGAAAAGAATTAATTGCAAAAGGTCATGAGCAGAAGAAATTATTTTCATGGAGTAATACCGCAGCATTGCTTTGGCAATGCATTTCAAAAGTATTAATGCAAGCTAAATAGGCTTACTAGGATGTTTGTTGTTTCCAATAGCCGATGATATCCGATAAACTTTTTTCAATTTCAATTTCAGGTTGCCATCCTAATTCAGTGTTTATTTTTTGATAAGAGCCGATGATTTTTTTATTTTCATTGGGTCTTGCTAAAGAAGGGTTGGTTTCTGTTTCAACTTCTATATTCAATAGATTGCTCATTATTTTAATAATGTCTTTTAGCAGAAAGCCTTTTCCGGAGCAAATATTATAAACTTCACCCTGCTTGCCTTCCTTCAACAAAAGGTAATAAGCTTTTACGACATCTCTTACATCCACAAAGTCACGAATGATGGAGAGATTGCCTGTAACAATCTTTTTTTTCTCATTATCGTTCTTCGTAAGTTGGACCAGTTGCCTGGCAAAAGAAGAAATTACAAATGCATCTCTTTGTCCTGGTCCGATATGATTAAAAGACCTTGTCATAATAATATCCATCGAGTACCCATCTGCATAAATTTTCGAAAGCATCTCTTGTGATACTCTCGCTACGGCGTAAGGGCTTAATGGCTTTAAAGGGTGCTGTTCTGTAAGTGGCAAATCTTTTTCTTCAACTTGTCCGAATTCTTCAGACGAGCCAACGGACAGTATGCGACACTTTTTATTAGTCAGCCGTATGCTTTCTACCAGGTTCAAAAATATACTGGTGTTATTGACAAAACTTTCTTGTGGAGATTGCCAGCTTTGTGCAACTGAACTTACTGAAGCAAGGTGGAGAATATAATCGGGACTAAAGGAGTTGATTATATTCTCGGTTGCGTCTTTATTCAGTAAATCAATTGCTTCAAATGAAACGGAGAGATTACTATAATTGGAAAAGTTGAAATTAACAGGATTCTTATCAATGCCCAATACCACAGAACCAGCCTCTTTGTCATTCAGATAATCTACAAAATGTTGACTGACAAATCCTGTAAATCCAGTAAGTAAAATTCTCATCAATCAAAATTAACGGAATTAGAATTTCCCATTAAACCCTAAATTTTATGGTTGATAAGTTATTACAAGTTTGGGATGTTTTGCAGTTAATGAGTTTGTACTTGAGCAGAAATTTCTCATGTTGAAAGGAGTTTCGTTCTGCAGAAGAATCATAAAGCCATAATTGCCGCTACTATGCATAGTAGCTACCATGTTCTTAACATCAGTATCTATCAAGTCTAAAGAGGGAAGCGCAGTATGCGGAATAGATACCTGATCAGTCGTAGTAGTAGGGGGTTGAGTTAACCAGAAAGTTGTTGCCGGATTCCAATCTGCAGAAATACGGCGAATAAACATTGCATTATTCGGGCCTTCGTTAGGAACAGTTTGCGTACCGTTTAAAGGCAATGGGTTAGAATATAAAGAAAGCTTCGCAGTAAGGATAGTTGCGGTAGTCGGTATTGTGCTTAAGTTGAACTTTACTGCGCCTCTAATATATATAGTAGATCCGCTTGTCCATGTACCGGCAACCAATTCTGTTGCATGACTAGATTGATCCATAGACGCATTACCCCATAGATGCCTTTCATTTGTATTATTCGCCGGCTGCAATGTCAACGTTTGTATAGGCGCAGCAGTAAATGTTACAGAAGTAGTATCAACATCCGTTAACCCTGCATTATCAGTAACTAAAAATTGAAAAATATATTTGCCGGCTACAAATCCTGTAAAAGTTGTGGTGGGGGAACTAGGACTTGTGATAACAGGAACGTTTGGGCCTGATACTAAACTCCATAAATAACCGGTAATGCTTCCGTTCTGCGTAGTTCCTGAGCCTGTTAGTGTAACGGTGCTTGCCGGAAGTTGTATGGCTTGTGCGGGGCCAGCTTCAGCCACCGGAGGATTTACCTGTGGAGTGTCCACATCTTTTTGGCAACTTATGAATGATAAGCTTATTAATAATGTAAGCACTGGGATGCGGAGCAAAAATTTCATAAGTAGAGTATAAGGTTAATAGTAAAAGCCGATTGATAAAAATATTTATTTTAACTGACAGCTGCAAATTAAATAGCTGTAAAAACTATTTTATGTATGATATTATTCCAATAGTAATTATCGTAAAATGAAGTGGGTGTTTTATTAATTATATCTTTCTGGCTAACAACGGTTTGGACAAAGCTTTCCCAATCTCCGTCCGCCACTAATTTCAATTTTTCTCCACAAGTTTCTTTTAAAATACCGGCAGCACCAGTTTTGGTTGATATAACGGTAGCCCCAAAAGCAATTGCTTCTACCATTTTAGTTTTTATACCGCCACCACTTAGTACCGGGTTCAGAAAAATATCAGCAGCTTTAAAATAGGTTTCAATGTTATCAACAAAACCTGCGTAGAGAATGTTTTTATCAGCGTAATCTTTCAGTTCCTTCATTTCTTCCGGTAACCCTTTGCCACAGATAATAATTTTGTAGGGGAACGAATTTTCTTTCAGTAATAAAGGATTTATTTCGGTAAGAATAGTTTTCAGTGCATCTATGTTCGGTTTGTAATTCAGCAACCCATTAAAGAGAATGATTTTTTCATTACTGTTAATGCCGTGTCGCTGCGCTATAATATTTTTGTTGGCTGATTTATCTGATGGAGATTCATGTATTACTACACCAAATGGTAAATCAAAACATTTCTCTTTTGCTATTTCCCATTTTGTAATCGAAAATTGCTTGTCTTCAGGACTAATAAAAAATAATCCATCGGCTTTTTTGAAAGCCCACTTTTCATACACTTTTAAAATCGGCCACCACCACCTGCCGGTAGAACGGAACCGTTGATATTCTACATTATGCGTATGGAGAATGGTTTTTACACCCGTTTTCTTTTTGATTCGATTAGCCAGCCATGCATAATAAGGATGTTCCCATATTACCGCATCAAATTTTTCTTGCTGAACTAACTGAGTGATTTTTTTTACAAGACTACTGTCAAAGTACCGGCTAAACGATTTTTTTAACAGCGGAATTGTTTTATACGTTTTCGCCAGTGAAAAATCATTTTCCGATACAGAAATAACCGTCAGGTCAACTTCTTTGCTTAAATACTCTAAAAATTGCGCAATGAATTTTTGCCCCCCTGAAAAAAAAGGCAGAAAAGGGTAGGGGGCTATTACAAGTACTTTCTTCATTGCCGGTTTAGGCTGTTTTTCTTCCTTCTCTCCAGGCCATAAATAATCCTCCCGCAAATACTATGAGTATAATGATGGAAGTAATAAACATAATAGAAGTACCGCTCTTTACAGATTCCGGTTCAAACACAAACTTTATAGTATGTTTTCCGCCTGGTATAGAAACGCCACGGAGAATATAGTTTGCATTTACATACTCTACTTTCTTTCCATCTATATAGGCATTCCATCCTACCGGGTAGTACACCTCACTAAATACCGCAAATTGAGGTCCGTTGCAATTCGCTTCATATTCTATTGCATCATTATCATACTTAGTCATTCTTATAGAAGAAGCAGAATCTGCCTGCGGCTGAACTATATTTTTACTAAACGATTTTTCTACAATAGCGGTGTCTTTCAAATTTGTATTGCCAATTGCAACAATAGCAGCAACCTGGTCATCTACCAGTTTTACGTTTTTAACCAACCAGCAAGGTCCAAATGCTTCCGGGTTTGGAAGTAAACCTGGCTGACCTGATTCCGGATCTTGCACCACAATGTATTTGGTGTTCAGCATATTTAAAATAGCTGGAGTTGGTCTCGATGACAAATACTTTTCAATCACATCCTGGTAAATACGCAACTTGGCCGGATGGTATCCGCCTACAGATTTATGAAAGTAAGAGGTACGGGACTCGGCATAAGGATTGCCACCCGACATATTAAATACCCGATAGTTGGGATCTTTATCCTGTAATATTTGCTGATCAATAGTAGTTGGTGCAAAGTTGGTATTCGCATAATCATCTGGTGATACATAATATTCTTCATCCAGGTATTTGTGACTCACCATGGTTAACTCAACAGTGCTAATAAAAAGAAGAATTATTCCAGCAGCTAGTGGTTTGATCCAATTCTTCAAATAAGCATACAAAACACCGAGCAATAAAATTGCAAATCCTGCCGCTCTTAACAATTGTCCGCCAAACATGGCTTTGCGATCTTCTTTAAGTCCAGAAAGTGCAAGTCTTGCTATTTCATCGTCACCCCCAGATCTTTTAATATAATCAAAGATGCCAGAATCATTGATCGAGCTATAATTTATTGTCATGTACATTAATCCAAGAAAAGCAAACAAACCACCAACGGTATATAATATTTTTTTAAAATCTGCTTTTAAATTGTCTTTTGCTTTTTCTTCAAATAATAAATATTGTAAGGATAATGCTGCAGTAACACCAATTGCGAACTGAGGGATTACTTGTGAAAAAGAAGGTGCTCTGAATTTATTATACATCGGCATGTATTCAAATAGAAATACATTAAAGCTGCCAAGGTATTTTCCCCATGCCATAAAGATGCCGAAGACTGTTATGGCCAATAAGCCCCAGCGGATTGGTTTTTTCACTACTACAAAACCAATTAGTCCCAATAAACAAATAATGACTCCTAGATAGGCAGGTCCTGCGGTAGACAGTTTTCCCCAATAGCCTGGAAGGTTTGCAATTAATTGTGTGGCTGCGTTTTCATTTACTCCTTTTTCAACAAGCTTTTCTATTGCGTTTGATGACTCTCCGGCTAATGTTGAACCACCACCACCAAAAGCATTTGGCATTAAAAAAGTTACTGTTTCTGCTGTACCAAGACTATATTCAAACGCATAGGATGTATCAAGTCCTGATGTCTTAGCTACTTTTACAGAATCGCCTTCAATAGAAATATTCTTCCCTCCCCGCATCGTATATTTCGCATACTCAGAAGTTGTTTTTAATGTCAATGCATTACCTGCAATACCTATAATGGCTGAAATAATTGTAATTGCAGCTGCAATTCCCAAATGCTTCCAGTCTTTATTTTTTATCCATACATACACATAACAAAGTGTAATGGCCACTGCAATTAAAAAAGTATAATAACTTACCTGCAAGTGGTTTACTCCAATTTGTTGGTACGTTGCATAAGTTGTTAATGCAAGCCCCAGCCAATATTTTTTCTCGTAGGTGAAAATTAATCCTGCAATCAGCAAGGGCATAAATGCAGTGGCCAGCATCTGCGTATCATGTCCTGCGGCAACGATAACCGGGTTGTATGTAGAAAATGCAAATCCAAGCCCTGCTAATATTCCAATCACGGGCCTTATTCTTAACGCCAGGCAAAGCACATAAAAACAAACACAGGCTAAAAAGAAAAAGTTGATCGGCTTTGGCAATCCAAACGAAAATATTTTAGTCAGATCAGGCAAAATTGTTTTGCCTTCCATCGCCACCTGGTAATTGGGCATGCCGCTAAAAAGGTTGGGATTCCACAACGGGAATTTGCCGTTCTTATCTTTATACTCGAACGAATTTTGCGCCATTCCTTTCCAGCCCACATTGTCATGCTGGTTCAGCACATCACCTTCTAATGCTGGTTTGCAAAACAGCACCGAAACGATTAAAAATATAAGAACAGCAATAAAATGAGGGAGTAATTTTTGCAGCAGGGAATTTTTCATTCATCAACAATATTAGGCTGACAAAATAATGCTATTTTAGACTAAAATCCCGATGCGCTGGCTTTTATTTTTGTCAAGATTGGCCTTTATATCAGGTATGAACTATTTTCTTCCACCGTTATTATCATTGGTTATGCCCTCGGTGCAGTCATCCTTCCGGTAACAAATATCTGTTACCTGGTGGTTGTGTTGAGGGGAAAGAAATTGCGACCCACCGTACCCTTGTGGTTAATTATTGCAAACATCTTTTTCTTACTATTGTTGATATATTATATATTTTATCTGAATGATCCATACTATCATTAAAAACAAACCCACCCGGCTCTTCCTTATTTTGAGCGGCATTTTTATCACCAATGCATTAATTGCAGAATTTATTGGGGTAAAGATATTTTCACTGGAATCTACTTTTGGTTTACAGCCAGCAGATATTAAATTATTTGGCGGCAGTTATTCTTTCAATCTTACCTGTGGTGTGTTATTATGGCCTGTTGTTTTTGTGATGACAGATATTATTAATGAATATTATGGTGTAAAAGGTGTTCGGTTTTTAAGCTGGTTAACCATCTGCTTAATTGCCTTTGGATTTCTAATGGTGTATGGGGCTATTCAAACGGAACCTAACGGTTGGTGGGTGACGAGTAAAAAGGAAGTCGGTATTGAAAATATGAGTGTAGCATTTAATGGTATTTATGGGCAGGGGTTGGGAATCATCCTTGCGTCTATGACGGCTTTCCTCGTTGCGCAATTAATTGATGTTTTTGTTTTTCATCGCATCAAAAAAATGACGGGTGAAAAAAAGATATGGCTACGGGCCACTGGTTCCACAGTGGTTTCTCAATTGATAGATAGTTTTGTTGTTCTCTTTATCGCTTTTTATTTTTATCCGAAATTGGTAAAAGGGCAAGGTGAACCCTGGCCTTTCGATCAGTTGATTGCTATTTGTATCGTTAACTATATTTACAAATTTATTGTAGCGTTATTGCTAACTCCGGTAATTTATTTAGTACACAATCGAATTGAAAGATATTTGGGACATGAGCAGGCAATGGCAATGAAAAAGGCTGCGATGGGGGATAAAAAAAATTAATATTAAGATGACAACTTTACAGGAATTATTCGAAACACATGAAGGGCGGCTTGTACATAAATGGAATCATTATTTCGAAGTATATGAAAAGCTTTTTTCCAGATACCGGGGTAAGCCTATTAATATTTTAGAAATTGGAATTTCTCATGGCGGATCTCTACAAATTTGGCGAAAGTATTTTGGAGAGAATGCAAATATTTTTGCAGTAGATATTAATCCAGAATGCAAAAAGTTCGAGGATGAAAAAACAAAAATATTTATCGGGTCACAAGAGGATGAGGCCTTCTTAACTCAACTAAAATCACAACTTCCCGTTTTAGATATATTAATAGACGACGGCGGGCATACAATGAATCAACAAATAGTTTCTTTCAATCATCTTTTTTCCACAGTAAAGGATGGTGGTGTTTATCTTGTTGAGGATACTCATACCTCTTATTGGAACGAGTATCACGGAGGGTATAAAAAAAAGAGCAGTTTTATTGAATTTGCAAAAGATATGGTAGATCAAATGCATGCATGGCATATCGATAATGAGAAAATTGCCCCAATTAATTTTATTACAGAAAATGTAATGGGAATTTCTTTTTATGATAGCATTGTAGTATTTGAAAAGAAACTGAGAAAGGAACCTTTTCATTCCATGAGAGGGACTTCTTCCATTACTCCTTATTCAGACCCTACTTTAAAAAAAGATTCCATCTTGCAACAAGTCAAGAAGAAGCTTTCCGGGAAAAAGAATAGTTATTTTCGGCAACTTAAAAAGTAGTACTTTTTATTTTACGAGCAATAAACTTGTCAATCGGCAATGTAACACTTTCAGCAGAAAAGTCATCCCAATTAATAAAGCGAAAGGTTTCTGTTTCTTTTGTGTCTTCGTAAACCTTTAATTGTGCCTCATCAAAATCAAATGGTTTGTTGCGAAGCGGCACTTTTATTTCTTCCAATGCTGTTGCAATATAATAAATAGAGATAATTTGATGGCCGGGGTTAAAAGCAGATAATTGAAAAAAGTCAGTTGTGTAAATATGGTCACCCACACTTACATTCAAATTCATTTCTTCCATGAATTCTCTTTTCAGGCAATCTCTGGTTCCTTCACCAAATTCCAATCCGCCACCGGGAAATTTAGTAATGTAACTGCCTCGGATTAATTCATCGCTGACTAAGACTTGTTTTTTTTCATTGATAAGTATGCCGTAAACTCTTAGATTAAAGTGCTGCATGCCGCTTAAAATATTTTCTTCCTGAGAAAAAACCAACCAATGAACAAAGAAATGATAAGTGATAAACCTACCGGCATATAAAATGCCAGTTTAGATTCCTGGTAGGGTATAGGTACGTTCATCCCGTAGATACTTGCTACCAGTACGGGTAATGTAAGTACGATAGTAATTACTGAAAGTCGTTTCAAAACTTCATTCTGATTATTTGCAATAATGCCTGCAAATGCATCCAACGTACTGCTAAGGATGTTGCTGTAAATATTCGTCATCTCCAATGCCTGGGAGTTGTCTACTATTAAATCGTCTAAAAATTCTTTCTCATCTTCTATCAGCGGTAGAAAGTTGGTACGTTGTAGTTTCATTAGCAATAATTCATTTGAACGTAATGCCGTATGAAAATATACAAGGCTTTTTTGTATACGCATCAACTCTAATAAATGTTCATTTCGGCTGGCATCGTATAATTTTTGTTCCAGGGTATTGCGACGCTGGTTAATTTGTTTGAGGTGCTCCATGAAATTCTGAATGATCTTTTCAAATATTTTAAGCACCATCATATTCCGTTTATCGGTCTGGCGGTTCTGAAAAGTATTCAGGAATTTTTTGATAGCCGGATTGTCAAAAGAATTAACAGTTAAAATATGGTTATGCGTAAGAATGATACAGATCGGAATGGTAATATAATAGGCATCACTTTCGTTGAACGAATTATTTTCCGTAGGTGTTTTGATAACGATGAGTTTTACATTGTCATCTTCTTCAAAACGGCTTCTTTCGTCTATATCGAGTGAGTCGGTGAGAAAGTCAATTGGAATATCAAGACCCTCAGAAAGTTCAGAAAATTCTTCTTGTTTTAATGGTGGCGACACATTTACCCAGGCACCATCTTCTACTTTATCAATTTCAACAGTTTGCTGGTTGATATTTTTGAAATACTGAATCATGTAGCCTGTATATTTTAAAAGGTGGTCTGAACCGGTTGCAAAGGTAAGTTTGTGAAGCGGAATTTAGTGTTGCGTTTTTTGCTTAATTAGTGCAAGGTGGTGTAAAGTATGATAAATATTGAAATAGGCTAATTCCCGTAATGTTATTTTGCCCAATAGAGGATGGGGTGCTAAATATTTATCCAGTTGGTTTGTTTCCCATTTTTTTTCTATTGCCATTGCCAGTTTGTTCATAGCCGAAGAAAAATCTTCAATTAATATTTTTTTTCCTTTTGATGACGCAATAGGTTTTGGCACAAATCGTCCACTGGCTTTGCCACCTTTTTCTAATTTTGATTTGTATTTATCTACTAATTCTTCATAACTGCGGGAAGGCCGGTTTGGTTTTCCTGCATAAAGGCGAACTATGAATTTGGGTAGAATATAAGCAAGCCGGCTGCTGTTAGTGGCCGTAGTTAGGTGTTCAATATCTTGTGCAATCGACCATTTTGTTTCGGGTTGATGAAAAAATATTTCATCATTTATTTCACTGCAATAAGCAAGCGTTTCATTTAAGGCAGCTATCAGCTGCGCTATAATTTCTTCTTTGGTTGAAATGGTAGCCATAATTATTTGATTTCAACTGATCCTTCAAAAACTTTTTCAGCGGGGCCGCAGAGCCAGATGTTTTCGTAGCGGGTATCATCTACTTTGTCGTACTCAACTGATAATGTACCGCCCAATGTTTTTACTTCTACATCATTAAATCCATTTTCGTTGTGGTAGCAAACAAGAGCTGCTGCTGTTACACCGGTACCGCAGGAAAAGGTTTCATCTTCTACACCCCGTTCAAATGTTCGAACAATAATTTTATCTACTTCACTTAACTGTTCCGTAAAATTTACATTGATGCCTTCTTCTATAAATTCTTTGCTATTCCTGATCTCAGCACCTTTTTTAAATACATCCATCTCCATAACATTTGATACCATTTTAATATAATGCGGGGAGCCGGTGTCCAGTATATAATCATTATGGAATTTGCGTATAGTTTTAACATCTTTCATTTTCAGTGAAACAATGCCATCTATATCTATCTCTGCTTCATGTGGACCATCATAAGCTATAAAGCGATATTTCTCCCTGTGAATGCCGAGGTGATAAGCAAATTTTGTGATGCAGCGTCCGCCATTGCCACACATGCTACCTTCTTTGCCATCAGCATTATAGTATTTCATTTCAAAGTCGAAGCCATTTTTTTCATTCAATAGCATTAGTCCGTCTGCACCGATGCCAAACCTTCTATCGCAGAGTTTGTGTATCTGTTCCGTTGTCAACGAAGAGTATTCGCCATTTCGGTTATCAGCGAGAATAAAATCGTTTCCTGTTCCCTGGTATTTATAAAAATTGAGCTTCATTAGATGCTGTCTGAAAATATTTGAAGAAATTTTTGAATTAGATTCTCCACTGTGGCTTTTCCATCTTTGGAAAATTCTTTTTGAACCCGGTTAGCGACAATAGCATTTACAGCCAAACAATTGTGCCCTAATAATTTTCCTAACCCATAGATCGCTGATGTTTCCATTTCGAAATTAGTGATACGATGCTGACCAAAACGAAAATCGGTAAGACGGTTAACAAAGTTTGGATTGCTGATTCCTAATCGTAGTATCCGGCCTTGCGGACCATAAAATCCAGGACATGTTACGGTGATACCCTGATGAAAATCTTTTACAAAATGTTTTATCAGTGATGCGGCACCACTACTGATATAAGGATTGCCAATTTGGCCGTGCACTTGTGTATGTGTTACAAATGAATGAAGAAGCTGTTGTTCTTCTACATTTTGTTCGTGGCGATAAAAGTTCAGAAGGTTGTCGACACCCAAACCATGGGTGGAAGCAACGAAACTATCTACAGGAATATCAGCTTGTAAAGAACCGGATGTTCCAATACGAACAATGTTGATTGATTTCAGTTCTTTTTTTATTTCCCTGGTTTCAAAATCAATATTTACTAGTGCATCAAGTTCATTCAATACAATATCAATATTATCAGGTCCGATGCCGGAGGAAAGCACCGTTAATCTTTTTTTACCAACATAGCCGGTGTGAGAAATGAACTCCCGGTGTTGCCGTTTCACTTCTACTGAGTCAAAATGTTTGCTAACTTCTTTTACCCGGTCGGGATCACCCACCGTAATAACGGTTCCTGCAATTTCCTCCGGCCTTAAATCGAGGTGATAAATGGCTCCGCGGGGGTTAATTATTAATTCTGATTCAGCAATCCGGCTCATACTTAAATAGTTGAGGTAATCAATAGTTTCTATTTCTCAAAAATATCCTATTTTTGCTGCCATTCAAAAAGGTCCTTTGGCCGAGTGGCTAGGCAAAGCTCTGCAAAAGCTTCTACAGCAGTTCGAATCTGCTAGGGACCTCAAGCTACTAATGCAAATAAACACAAAGACCTGCTAAAACTTCATTAGCAGGTCTTTGCATTTTACACATGTGTTTGAAAATTACCGGTACAGTTATTAGCCCCGATGTTAATTTCAATTTGTACGTTACATAGCTTTAAGTGTTACATTTTTTTGATTGGCGAGAACTTTGTTTTTAAGCATATCTTTTACAATGATCTGCCCGTATTCATGACTCAGGCTTTCTGTAGATGCAGGGTCGAATGACTGACTTTGAACTGAATAGAGCAGCGAATTTGATACTAGATCATAAAAATTACTTTCCCAGAAGTACTTCGTATCTATTACATAATAGCCAGCGGAATAAATTCGCTCATTCATGGTTTGATAGTACCCGTAAAAACTATTGTGATAAATATAGTTAGAGGCATTAGTTATTCTTCCCGGGACATAATATTTTTCTTTTTGCTTATCAAGCAATGTTACGGTCAGCACAGCATCAACTCCCGAATTACGGAGTTTTGCAATGGCCTCTTTTTCATTTAGTCCTTCGAAAGCTTTAGGGTTGTATTCTTCGCAGGAACATACTGCATCATAACCCAATTCTTTCAGATCTCCAACCATATGCTGCTCCATTTTTTCACGAATGGTCCGGTCAGCATCCCGAATTAAACCCAGTACCACAATCTTGGTATATTTTTTTGCCTCTACTTCCGGGGCCTTCCAGGAACTGGTGATACGGGATGTTGGTCCACAACTCCAAAACAGAAGTAAGGAGGATGCTACTATTTTAAGTAACTGTTTCATGTGTATATTTTTTATTAGCAACACTATGTATATCGATAAATGATAATTATACTTTCTTAAACAGGGATTGCTAATAACGGTATACTGGTGTGATACGACATTTTCTTTGTCATACTACGGTTGAAAATACTTTTCAAAAAGGTTCGTTTATGCGTTATCATAGCAACCACATCTATATTGTTTTTACTAATATATTTTTCAATTGTTTTTTCGAATTTATCACCGTCGAGATGAATAAAACTAATAGCGACATTTTTATGAAGTGCTTGTATTTTTTTAGCAAAGGCAGAACCATTTCTCTCAATTGCTAAATAGTCGGCTGCATTGGCTGCATCGGCTTTTGTAAATTTTACAATATGTATTTCTGTATTGAACAATTCTGCCAGTTCAAATATTGGGTTTATGGCAACATTGGTTCCTTCTGAAAAATTATTAATGGCTAGGAGTAGTTTTGCCGGAGGTGTCCAATTACTAAGTAAGGGTACAGCAAGTAACGGAATAGATGTTTTACCGATCACACTTGCCGTTTTACTACCCATAATTTTTTCTTTCATTCCGGCATTGCCCAAGGTTCCCATGACTATCAAATCTGCCTTATTCTCTTTTGTAGCATGAAGAATCGTTTCGTTAATAAGCCCTTCGTATAGTTTTATTTGAACTTTCACGGTTTCCGTATTCTCAATGCTCTTCTTCATCAACGAAAGCTTTCCTTTAGCTTCCATAATTACTTTTCGATTAAATTCTTTTTTAAGTGCCAAGTTGTCTTTAAAGGTCAACTCGAGCAAATCACAGGCATGTACCAACACAATGGTTGCTTTTGCTTTCTTAGCTATTTGTACAGCTGTATCAAGTGCTTTGTCAGCATTGGGGGAAAAATCGCTAGGAACTAATATTCTTTTCATATGTGTTAAATAAGTGAGAGTAAAAATAGAGTTGGTATTAGGTAAGTTGAATGACAATAGTCAGTTGCCGGGTTGATTCTTATTACAAACATGGCAATCCGCCTTGAATAATTTACTTTCCGGGGATGTTGGTTGTATAAACAGTAAATTAGCTGTATTGAGCATATGAGCCAGAATAGAATTAAATTAATCCATGGCGGAAAGGAATATTTTGGTCTGCTACTTGAGTTGATCCACAACGCTACTGAAAGTATTCACTTGCAAACCTATATTTATGATGATGATGATACTGGTAGATTAATAGGCGAGGCGTTGAAAGCGGCTGCTAATAGGAAAGTGGCGGTTCATTTACTGGCAGATGGATATGCCTCCAAAGTGATGTCGAAGAAATTTATTAGAGAACTTAGAGATGCCGGAGTACAGGTGCGATTGTTTGAGCCACTTCTGAAAAGCAAGTATTTTTATTTTGGTCGAAGGATGCATCAGAAAGTTTTTGTAGTGGATGCAAAATTTTCGATGGTGGGTGGAATCAATATCACTAACCGGTATAATGATATGCCCGGAAAGAAAGCATGGTTTGATTTTGCAGTATATGCGGAAGGAGAAATTTCAAGAGATGGGCCTGACACCTTGCGAAGAGAAGCAATTTTTATTTGACTTTACTAATCAGGAAGTAGCTACTGTAAGAATGAAGCGTAATGATTGGGTTCGCAGGAAGAATGAAATTTCTGAGAGTTTTTTTGATATGTTCAGAAATGCCAAGTCGCATATTACGATTGTATGCAGCTACTTCCTGCCCGGTACAACAATTCGAAATTTGCTTAGTAAGGCGGCTAGCAGAGGAGTAAAAGTAAGAGTGGTCACTGCAGGACCATCCGATGTGATGCTGGCGAAATATGCTGAACGCTGGCTCTATGATTGGTTGCTGCGGCATAACATTGAGCTGTATGAGTATCAACCGGCTGTTTTGCATGCAAAGCTGGCTATATGTGATAGTGAATGGTTTACGATTGGCTCGTTTAATCTGAATAATGTAAGTGCTTATGCAAGCATCGAGTTGAATCTGGATGTGTATCATCCGGGTATCGCTACAAATACAGAACTATTCCTGAATGATATTATTAAAAAAGATTGTGTGCCAATCACTTTCAAATTCCATGCACAGTCAAAAAATATTTTTAAACAGTTTGTTCGCTGGTTCTCCTATCAATTTATACGGACGGTATTTTACATGCTAACTTTTTACTATACTCAAAAGAAATAATCATCATGTTACGAACTTTGCTTTCTACTATTTGAAACCATGATAACTCGCATTGTTTGATAAATAGTTCATTTAAAGAACTTATTTAATTTTTCTTCAGCTCTGGTTGCCATTTTTTTTGCCAGCAACGTAATGCCATAAGTAATTACACTTTTAACAACATTCTTATTGTCAAGATGAGATTCTATTTTCGTTTCCACCATATTATCCCATGCTTCTCTGGCTATGGAGGAAGGCTTTGCTGCTTCTTTTAATTCCCTCCAATTGCTATGGATTTTTTTTTCCAGGTTAACCCTGTGCTGCTTTAATTCCTTTTTCTCCAACTTTAATTGGCGTATACTTTTAATCTTCTTCATCGTCCGATAAAAATTGTTTAATTAATGCGTTCATTATTGGTAAGCGAATTAATCTTTCCCGTCCCGTCCATACCATGATTCCAATAAGCAAATACAATGCTGCTACTAACAGGAAGCCTGCCCATGTATTGTGCAACCATTCTCCCAGCACCAGTGAAAGTGCAATGCCAGCGAATAGGAAAAATAAAAAAAGGATGGCTGCCAGCATAATGGCTGCCATTACATTCGCCACAAGTTTTGAAGTTTTTTCAGCTATACTCAGCTTAGCCGATTCAATACGGGTGTTAACGTATTCTTTTACATTGTCAGCCATTTCTTCCGCTTTGGCAAATATGTTTTCCATGTTGTAAATTTCAGTGTTTAACAATTATTCATTTTCAAACCGGCCTGTTTTTTCTGTAATTATTATCCGGTAAATGATGGGTTTAATATTGCCGGGAGAACGGGGGTGAACTCTTTGCTCTGAAATTTCGGGAGGAATAGCAGTTTCGCTAATTTTCATTCTTATTGTTCTGTCAACAAATAATTTCATGGCGGCATACCTGTCCCGTTCCTCTTTTAATTCCTCGTATTCTCCCCATAGAATTACACTCTTCCAGTTGGTAAACGATTTCATTTCATCCACCGCAAAACATGAATGACCAATTATTGATTTTCCGTCAAATACATAATTCACCGGTACTACATAGGTTTTTTTCCCGTCATTACATCCAATATGACCGATGGTATTGTTTTTTAATACCTCATCAATTTGATCAATTGTCAATCTTCCAATCATATAATACTTTTTCCTGGTTATTAAATATTGAAACACACTGATGTTTTTTGAAATTCCTTATTTTCATTAGTATGGATTTTTATTTTGCCTATTGCCATTGTTAATAGTTGATTCGGTTTATTTTGAGTTTAATCTTTTTATGGCGTAAAAAATATTTTGCGACTATATCCAGAAAGCTGTGCATATCTTATTTATTATGGGCAATAAACAATGGCAACTTAACCTCCTTCATGAGGATATCGGCCATACTTTCACGGAACCACCTGCTAACAGCTCCTCTTCTGTAAGCTCCCAGTACCACCATGGTATGCGGCTGATCTTTTTTCAAATAAGCTACAATCTCGTCTTCAGCAAAACCCTTTAAGATGGTATATTTCGCATTGGGATAATGCCTTTTCATAAATTCCTTCATCAATTTATTATCGGGCATATGCAAAGACTTATTGATAGGCTTTACCGATATGATTTCTGTTTCCAGGTGTTTTAACTGCGGGAGTAAATAGCTAAACATTTTAATGGCATGTACGGAGGATGGTTCTCCGTCATACAATAGCACTATTTTTTTTATGGGTTTGTATTTCTCGGGCACTACTATCGCCGGGCACTGTACATCACCTAGTAAGTCACGGATAAACCGGGTTGGAATTTTTTCTGTATAATGGGTAAGTGTTTCTTTTGCATCTATTACTAATAAATCGGCATAAATACTTTCATGTTTCAATTCATGAATAGCTATTGATCTGTCATGATGTATAGTAAATTCTAATTTATTCTGCTGGCATTTTTTTTCAAAATCAGTTGCCGCTGCTTGCCTTGTTGCTTTATCTTTCTCCTCCATCTTTTTTAGCTTTTGCGGCGACAACCCATCATTGGTAAGTAACTCATAAACCTTGTAGCTGGTATAGGTTGGATCGTCCATAAAAACTCCTACAAGGTGAGTTTTTGTTTGTGCAGCAAGATACATTCCATAGTCCCGGGTGCTCTCAGAATATTTAAGACCATCAAATGCCAAAATTATCTTTTTCATACAATAGCTTTCGTTTTGAATATGCGAAATCAAGACCGAAAATATTTATCTGGCAAGGAGGCTACAATGATAAAGAGAAGGTGGAAGTATGATTAATATCAGCAGGTAAAAGGCAATTTGCTGCTTTCGGCTTTTATGGTGCTTAAAGAAATAGGCTTTGTATCTGGATTTATTTGTTTAAATTGTTGGTGCTGAGGTATGGCTTTTAGTTGTGCCTTCGTTCTGGTAAGAACGATAACCCGTAATAGTGACAGGCTTTTAATTTTCAATATATACTCTTTTGCCATTTAGCCTGGTAAGAGAGTCCAGCACCCGGCTGGTATCAGCAATAGTTACAGGCAATAGCATGAATATTTTATAGGAGAGAGAGTCTTTTGTTTCCATCTGCACATTCCATTGAAAAGTTTTTAGTTTGCTAAAACGGGGAAAAGCACGGCTTGCATTGGCTGTTTCCAAAATAAATTTTGTAGTACCTGCAGGAATATTTTGGGTTGTAACAAATTTGCTATCTTTTTTTGTAATAACAACTGAATCTGGCAGTATCGTTACTTTATTATCTGTTGCTTCATTATTGGTATTGTTGTTAGTAATTATAGTATCTTCTTTTTCAGCCGTTCTTTTATAAACGGTATATCCACCCCAAATGGCTAGCCCAATTCCAACTATTACTAAAAGAATAGCAACAGGCTTGCCCCATTTCATCTTTGCTTTGGGGCCATAAAATATACTTTTATAGTCAGCAGGTTCCTCAATAAAATTAGCACTATTAGTTTCCTTTGTTTGCTGTTCAATAAATTTTTCAGCTAATACCTGTCCAGGCGTAAAGATAAATTCGCTTGATTTTATCTTTGAAAGACTGCCGATACCTTCAAATAAAAAAGGTTTACCGATATTAATAAATTGCTGCGCCAGTCCAAGGTGAGAATCAAGATCTGCGGCGGCCAATGCTTTTATTTTACCTGCCTGTGTTGAAATAAATTGAATGAGCTCAGGAGATTCCTTTATCGAGGGGTTGGTTTCAAAAGTAACCCCTTCAATAATGGGTGACTTGGTCTGTTTTGTGTTTTCTTGCTCAATTATAGTGGAAGAATCGAGCAAAAAAGTGCCAAGACCCGGAAGGTCTAACCGCTTATGGATGTATAAATATTGTGCTAGTAGTGGAGCTAGTTTCAAGGATATAAGTATTTTAGACCCGTAAGATATATATTTTGAGCCGTGGATGCAAGGCCAACAACGTTTTGTGCTTTAACTTTGCATGAATTATGCTGAATAAAGAAGAATTAGGCTTTATTGAATACTGGGAACAGAACAGGTTGCGCAAGAAAAAGATATGGCGCCAGCTTTCTGTAGGGCTTCCCCTCGGCATGGTACTGGCAATTGCTATGCTTCTAAACATTTTCTCAGGCTGGAACAAGGGCGGAACTCAGGTTGTTAATAACCCGGGTCGTTTTTTTGTAGTGCTGGTGGCTATCATCCTTGTAGTAATATTTATTGTTATGTTTTCTGCCCGCCACCGATGGGATATGAACGAACAGCACTACAAAGAATTATTAAAGAAAAAAGAGCGAACATAATTTTTATACATCTTTGCAGCGATTTAAACTTTTAGGTGGTCTATTACCTGATTCGAACAAAAAATAACATGAAGAAAATATTTGTTTTGACGGCTTTTGTTTCACTGCTTTTGACTATTGGAACCGGCTGTATAAAAGAAAAAGGTGCTTGTCAGCAAAAAACAGTTGAAAGTGAAGAGGCGTCAATGATAAGTTATGCAGCGACTATTCCTGTTCCGGCAGTGAGACATTCCAGTGGCATGTATTACTACATTGAAAACCCCGGAAACGCAACGATGCCAACCCTTAATTCTAGCTTATCGGTAAAATATATTGGTAAATTATTGAATGGAACTGTATTTGATCAAACAACCACTTCCCCTGTAACTTTTGCTTTAGGCGGTGTAATTTTTGGATGGCAACTTGGGTTGCCACTTATCGGAGAAGGTGGAATTATTCACCTTTTCATTCCATCATCATTAGCTTATGGATGTGCTGATAATGGTCCTATTCCGGCTTATTCTGTTCTCTACTTTAGAGTAGAGTTGATCGATGTTTTATAAATTGCGCTGAAACTATCTGCTTTGCTTAGCCCCTGACCTTAACAGTCAGGGGTTTTTAATTGTACTTTTGTTACAAATCATTTCCCTTGTCATACGAAGCCATATCAACCTTTGATATTTTTAAAATAGGAGTTGGGCCTTCCAGCTCTCATACACTCGGCCCCTGGCGGGCAGCACAACGATTTGTACAAACACTTCAACAAAATGATAGGTTGAAAGATGTAATTGAAGTGAGGGTGTTATTATATGGCTCATTAGCTAAAACGGGTAAAGGCCACGGAACAGGGGTGGCAGTTCAATTAGGTTTGTGCGGAGATGATCCCGTTACGTTTGCTGTTGACCAGATAGATGCCAAGGTCAATGACATTGCTACCATGAAGAAAATTGTGTTACTGGGATTACATGAAGTATATTTTGACCCCAACGAAGACATCGATTTTTTAATTACAGAAACATTGCCTTTTCACCCGAACGGACTTAGTTTTTTAGCAACACTGAAAAATGGTGACGCTGTTGCAGAAACCTATTACTCTGTTGGTGGTGGTTTTGTAGTGAAAGAAGGAGAGCTGAGTTCATCAAAAGATGCAGTACAATTACCTTTTCCTGTTAATACTGCGGATGATCTGTTACACTGGTGTATTAAAACTGGTATGTCCATCAGCGAAATTGTAATGGAAAATGAAACGTCCTGGCGCAGCGAAAAAGAAACCAGGGATGGTGCATTAAATATCTGGCGGGTGATGAAGGAGTGTATCTATCGTGGTGTGCACACTTCTGGTATACTGCCGGGAGGGTTGAATGTTAAACGACGAGGTGCTGCACTAAATGCCAAATTGGTGGCGGGTAAAACATATTCAGACTACGATTCGTGGCTGAAAGTAATACGCTCCGGTGGCAATGATTTTAAGTACACATTGGATTGGGTAAGTTGTTTTGCGTTAGCAGTAAATGAAGAAAATGCATCCTTTGGCCGGGTGGTTACTGCACCAACCAATGGAGCTGCGGGAGTTATACCTGCAGTGTTACATTATTATATCGCATTTTGTGATGGCAATAAGGAAGAAAAAATCATTCAGTTCTTATTAACCGCTGCTGAAATCGGCAGCATTTTTAAAAAAGGAGCCACACTTTCTGCGGCCATGGGCGGATGCCAGGCAGAAATTGGGGTTTCATCCGCAATGGCAGCAGCCGGGTTAACTGAGTGCATGGGTGGCACACAAAAGCAAGTGATGATGGCTTCTGAAATTGCAATGGAACATCATTTAGGTCTGACTTGCGACCCTATTGGCGGCCTGGTGCAAGTCCCTTGTATAGAAAGAAACACCATGGGAGCTATAAAAGCCATCACCGCTTCTCAATTAGCTTTGCAAAGCACTCCTGATTTTGCAAAAGTGTCGTTGGATGCAGTAATTAAAACCATGTGGGATACGGCCCTCGACATGAATCATAAATATAAAGAGACTGCCGATGGAGGTTTAGCGGTAAATGTACCATTGAGTTTGCCGGAATGCTGAGTGAAGTATTTCCGATTCCTGTTATTTCACGTTTATTTTTTTGCTTTAATTGCTTTTAAACAAAAGCAAGTTGTAATTTTAGAATCCCCTGCAAAGCAGAATATTTAAAACAACTAAATCATAGAACAATGGCTACTAAAAAGAAATCAACAAAGAAGGCTGCAAAACCTGCTAAAAAAACAGCAACAAAAAAG
>LNFJ01000086.1 GCA_001464625.1 Bacteroidia bacterium Ga0077558
TTTCTGTAAACGTTTGATTGCTCTTTCTTTGATCTGGCGGATACGTTCTTTTGTCAAGTCGTATTTCTGCCCGATCTGTTCAATGGTTACTCCGTTTTCACCATCTAACCCAAAATAAGCATTAACGATTTCCGCTTCTCTTGGAGATAATGATTTCAATACACGACGGATCTCATTTCTCAAAGAATCTTTCATTACATCATCATCCGTATCATCACCACCTTCCAGCAAATCTCCCATGGCTACATCTTCTGCTTCATGCACGGGTGCATCAAGGGAAGTATGACGGGTGTTACTTTGGAAAATGTTGTTGATCTCTGTTTCACTCATCTCCAGTAATTCAGCTAACTCTTCTGTTGATGGCTCTCTCTCATGCTCCTGTTCAAAAGCCATGTAAGCTTTGTTAGCTTTGTTGTAGGTGCCAATTTTGTTTTGTGGCAAGCGGACTAATCTGCCCTGCTCTGCCAATGCCTGTAGTATAGATTGGCGAATCCACCACACAGCATAAGAAATGAATTTGAAACCTTTGGTTTCATCGAAGCGTTGTGCCGCTTTAATTAAGCCGAGGTTACCCTCGTTAATAAGGTCACTTAGTGACAAGCCCTGATGTTGGTATTGCTTTGCAACAGATACCACGAAACGAAGATTCGCCTGAACCAGTTTATCTAAAGCCCGTTGAGAATCTACCGGATTCCTCGTGAACATTTTGATGCGCTGCGCAAGAGTAGTTTCCTCCTCAGGCGTTATCATCGAAATTTTCGAAATCTCCTGTAAATACTTTTCAACTGCTTGAGAATCCCTGTTGGTGATCTGGGTAGCAATTTTGAGCTGCCGCATAACTATAAAATTTAAATATCAACGAATAGATGACAGTCTTTGTTTGCAAGTTGTTGCAAATGGATAGTTAATTGCAGAAGTATGTATTTGACCGTCCAAGACTATCTACAAAAGTAGCAAATAATGCCCGTATCTCATAATGATTTGAGAGGTAAATTATTAACACCTTATGCGCAAACGGTTTCGCTGAGAAAACAACTCACAATGGTTGCAAAAAAGGTGTAAACTGATAAGTTATTAACTACCCCCCAGATGCTGGTTTTTGCGTTTTAGCCCGCCTGGTCCTAAAAATCCAAACCGCTATTCCTGCAAGGAAAAGTAAGGTTGAAATAACTTCTGCCTGGGTTGGCTGAAACCCAAAGAGGTTGATTCGGGTATTGACCCTTATCTTTTCAATAAAGAACCTTTCCATGCCGTTCAGCATTAAATACAAAGCGAACAATGTACCTGGAACTTTAAGCCTTTTTCTGAGTGACCACAAAAGCAAAAACAATAAGAAACAGGCCACTATTTCATAAAAAGCAGTTGGATAAACGCCAACAGGTAGTTCATTACAAAACTTATCATCCACACAGCCGGGTATTTTAACCCCTGATTCATTTACATTATGCGGATATTTATAAGACCACATCCAATCGGGCATCCAGCTAAATGGTTTTGGATTGGTATTTTCTATACCCCAATCTCCATCACCAGAAACCTGGCATCCAATACGGCCTAAAGAATAGGCTAACATCATAGTTGGAGCCATCGCATCATTCAGGTGCCAAAAGCCGATTTTGTGCTTTTTTGCATACCACCAAACAGCTAAAGCAGCGCAAATCAAACCACCATAAAAGGTAAGGCCCTTTGGTGAAAGAAGGTAATCAGACGGGTGTTGAACAAAATCCGACCAATTTTCAAAAATGTCGAATAATTTGGCACCCAGTAACCCAAAAACCAAGGCGATGATCGTAATCTCTCCCACTCTATCATGCGGCCAAATGCGGACTATTCTTTTCTCTGGTTTAGCCAGTTTTTGTTTGTTTTTGTCGTACCATTTTAAACCAGCAAACAAAAGGCCCAGTAAAATACCTGCTGGCCAGCTTCCCAAGGTGGAGAATATGAATGCCTGGGGGTCTTCTGTAGCAGAGCTGTCCATTATAAACAGTGCCACAATTTTATATCCGAGTAAAAAGCCAAGCAAGAAGTTCAATCCCAAATCAAGCCAGGTAGCAGGCTGCCCCACCATAACATTCATTTCTGTTGGTTGAAACAACCCCTGTTTGCTTTTGCGCCGGAGTTCATTTGCCAATACGATTGCACACACAATGAAAGCTATTGCAACAAAAAAACCAAAGGAGTTTACGAAGCGAAGAAATTTCCATTCAACACCAAAAAGGTCTTTAAATGCGTAATAAAGATTGGGATACATTGAATTGTAGTTGGTTGATTTAGAAGGTACGAATATACTAAAGAAATGAGGCTTAAATCAATCATTTCAGAAGTGTTTTCCGGAAAATTCAGGCTCTACAAAAAAGAAACGAGTTTCGAGCTTTAAGAACTCGAAACTCGTCACTAAAAACCCGTAACTATTTAATTGCAATGCTGCTCAAACGCACCCATAAGGTTCTGCGCAATCATTTGTGCTGACCGTCCTTCGATCTGGTGTCTTTCAATAAAATGAACCAGCTGGCCATTTTTAAATAAAGCAATGGCTGGTGATGATGGAGGATAAGGCATTAAGTGCTGGCGCAATGTTTTAATTGCATCCACATCAAACCCTGCAAAACTGGTGGTCAAAAAATCAGGTTTTTTAGCTGCATTAGCTGCGGCTAATAACACTCCGGGTCTGGCAGGTGTTGTTCCTTCTTTTGATAATTGCGACTCAACATCAGTTGGAGATAAGAGTTCAGTAAAGCCGTTGTCGGTTAACTCTTCTTTCATGGGTATTACTATTTCTTCTGGATACATTTTTTATTTTTTTAATTGAATGCAAAAATACACAAAATGTTTATAGAGGAATGTAGATTGAATGCCACACGAAAATTTGACAGCAGAATTTCCTCATTTCGGAAATTCTGTCTTCTTAGTTTCCTGTTTACACCGGTATTGACAGTAAAAAAGTGGGTGGTACGGCATTTGAAATCACTATACCAAACATTCAAAAAATTAAAATTAAATAATCATGACAAACGTAAAATTCAACCGTAAGCCCTTTGAAGGAACATTCAACAACCTAGTGAATGATTTATTTTCTGAAGTACCCGTTTTTTTGCAAAAAGAATTTAACCAACCTGAGAGAAAAGGTTTTGTTCCGGTTAACGTCAAAGAAACAGATAAGGCGTACCAGTTAGATGTTGTTGCTCCCGGATTGAAAAAACTAATGAGGTAAAAGAAGAAACTCATAAGCAAATCCGAAACGAGTATCATTATCGTTCTTTTAAGAGATCTTTCACATTAGATGAAAAAATAGATGCAACGAATATAGAAGCATCTTACATCAATGGTGTGTTGACATTAAACCTTCCGAAGAAAGAAGTAGTCAAAGCATCAGCTACAGAAATTGTAGTGAAATAAAGTAAGAATTTTAAACTTTCTCATAAGCAGTTGGTTTTGGTTTACACCCTTCGTTTCTACGAGGGGTTTCTTTTTATATACCTACCCCTTCAAATATTTCTTTATAATAATATACTGCTACCCCTCCAAGGAAGGGATGGAGATTTACTAAATAAAAAAAAGAAAATAGTTAGCAGGCTTTTGATTTGCAATTGACCATTCACCTTTTACTATTGACTCACCACACATCCCACTTTTCTTCTTGTATCAATTAAGTATTGAATCTTCCACTCACCGTTCAATCGAACCAATTGAAATGAATTTACCCCACAATGACTGAAGGCTCCTTTATAATAGAAACTATAAGGCGTCCATGCGATGGCAAGATTACCATCAACTTTTACAATGTCAAATGTTATTCTTTCATCTGCATTACCAGGTGCTTCTTTATTAATGAAATTTATGAAGCCGGCTGGATCAACATTCTTAACCACATCATGGCCTTCTTTACTTTTTGAGATAGACTGAAAAACAATGCTGTCGGAAAAAGTACTTTTTACATTATCGCCATTGCCTTCTTTCATTGCCAGGAACATTTTATTGATAACTGCTTTTACAGAGTCCTCAGAAGTTTGAGCAGTAGCAGAGTTTCCAGACGCAAACATTGTTAAGACTATCAGAAATTGTTTCATGCTAAAAGATTTTATGATTTTATGGCAAATGAATTGGAACATAAATGCGTTGGTTTATTTACATAAAAATAAAACCTCAAATCATGCAAACAGCAAGAATATTACAAGCGGTGGTCCTCATGTTGATTGTGGGACTCGCTGCAAGTTGCGCCTCCAGTAAAGAATATACCAGCAAACTGTTTGCTCCCCGAATACCTGAGATAAAAGATACACAGGCCCTTGCAATTCGCTTTTTGGAACTGGATGCTTTTGATACTGATAAACAAGGAGAAGGTTGGGTAACTACAGATATTATTACCGGCAAAGACACCAGCAATCAATCGGCAGTGCTTGACAATTTTGTAAAAACTTTTCCCGCAAAAAAAGATACTGTGAGCAGCGTTGCAATAAAGGAAACTAAAGAAATAAAGACTTCTACTATAGTGACTGAGCCTGTACCGGTTGCAAAAAATGCTAAACCCGGCGAAGTAAGGAATAAGCGAACAAGAGAAAAATAGAATTTATAAACCAAACCCGTTGCTTAAGAATGTTCATGACA
>LNFJ01000087.1 GCA_001464625.1 Bacteroidia bacterium Ga0077558
TACTTAATGAAGAAACATGGGTAAGCTCAAAAAAATACTGGAGTTAAATCCATTCTATTTATTTCTGTTGCCTCTTTTTTTTGTACTACATGGAGTCGTAGAAAATTATCCGCTTATTCCTTTTGCTGATGCGTTAAAATTAACTACCATTTATCTTGGCGGTTCTCTTTTAATAGCTTTTCTCTTTTGGATTTTTTATAGAAATATCAGTAAAGCATTTTTATTAGCTTTTTTAGTAATGGCCTACCAGTTTGCTTTTGGAAGTATACAGGATTTCTTAAAATATTTTTTTGACAATACTATTATTTACAGGTACAGGTTTATCCTGCCTTTTTCTTTACTCATTTTTATTTTTGCAATTATATGGATAAAAAGACGAAAAAAAACTTTGCTCCAACTTTCATTATACCTGAACATTCTGTTTATAATACTATTACTAATTGACACAGCCTCATTAACCGTAAAAGCCAGTGCCCGGAAAGAACCGGTACAATCTTCTATTAAAGAACTTACACTATGCGATAGTTGCACAAGACCTGATGTATACTTAATCGTAGCCGACGAATATGCAGGGACCAGCACATTAAAAGAGCTTTTTCAATTTGATAATTCAGAATTTGAAAATAACTTAAAAAAACGTGGCTTTCATGTTATAAGTAACAGCATATCTAATTACAATTTTTCGCCTTTCTCAATACCAGTTCCAATGATATGAACATCTGTTACAGTACCATAAAAGAAAATAGAACTTTTGACTTCTTTAAGCACTCAGGCTACAAGATTTACAACTATTCTATTTTTGATTTGCCAGGTCAGCCAACTGTCGCAAAATCATCTTTACTTCATGGTAAAACAAAACCCATTACTTCGCAAACCTTTACCTATCGCATTCTTAAACAGCTTGGATATCATTTAGTAAAAGACTTTCGTTTAAAATTTGCGATTGAAGGTATCATCTATAAAGAACTAAAGGGTAATGAAAAAATCTATACGCTAACACAAAAAACGGCCCGGGAAAAAAGCCCAGGCCCGAAATTCGTGTACACACATCTTTTAATGCCTCACTATCCCTATTATTTTGACAGTAAGGGAAACGCTACCCCTATAGAAAAACTAACCGAGTCATATAACTTAAATGAGAAAGCTTACACAGAATATCTTCAATACACTAACAAAAAATTATTATCCTTAATTGATCATATCAGGGTTTCTTCCCCGGCACCTCCAATAATAATATTAATGGGAGACCATGGGTTCCGGCAATACCGGCAAAAAGTTGAGCAGAAATATAATTTTCTGAACTTTAATGCAGTTTTTTTTCCTGATAGCAATTATACAGGTTTTTATAAAAGGATGTCGAATGTTAACCAGTTTCGGGTAATCTTAAATTCACAATTCGGGCAACAGCTCCCTATATTAAAAGATTCAATGAGTTATTTGAGACCATAATACAACACAATTAATGATACAGTTTTTTAAAAAACATTCTATTTATCTTTTACTGTTACCACTATTTTTTGTGCTGCATGGCTATATAACCTATTATGGTCGGGTACCTGCAAATGAAGCTTTCATACTATGCCTGAAATATATTGGAATTTCGCTACTGCTAGTCTTTCTATTTTATTTTCCATTTAAAAATTTACAAAAAGCAAGCATTACTGTATTTATTATAATGGCTTACAATTTTTTCTTCGGGCCGGTTCATGATTTTTTCAAAAATATTATCGGCAACTCTTTCTGGGTAAAGTACACTTTTATTATTCCGGTTTCAGCACTTCTCCTAGTTGCAATAATCATACTACTTAAAAAAACTAAAAAACATTTTTCAACCCTTACCGGATACCTGAACTTACTTTTCCTCCTTTTGATTTTAATGGATGCAGGAAGTCTTGTCTTAAAGAAAAACAAAAAGGGAATAAACACCTCCGCAAATCTCCCCAAAGAATTAACCAGTTGCGATACTTGTGCAAAGCCTGATATATATCTAATTGTAGCAGATGAATATGCCAATAACAAACAACTAAAAGAGATTTTACATTTTGATAACTCCGCATTTGAAGCCAAATTAACTACCCGGGGTTTTCATATTATCCAAAACTCAAAAAGTAATTATAATTCCACTCCATTTTCCATAGCTTCTATGCTGGGTATGAATTATATAGATTCATTAGGAACCCGTTTCAACGACAGAAGCCTGAATGCTTCGTTTAATCAAATAAACAATAATGCTGTTACGGCCTGGTTACAACATGAAGGCTATGAGGTAAAAAATTATTCAGCATTCCCTTTAGCAGGAATACCCAATCCAGTCTCTTCTTCTTTTTTTATTACGGGAACAGATCTGTTTACCATGCATACATTAATGGGTAGATTTAACAGCGATCTTCGTTGGAATTTTATTACCCGTTTAAAAATAAAGTCTGAAATCAGGAATTTTGTACAGGTCAGGCTCGACCAGACTACAACACTTATTAAAAAAACAATCAACGAAGCAAATCAAAAGAGCGGCAAGCCACGTTTTGTATACCTGCATACAATGATGCCTCATTTTCCATACCTTATGGATAAAAATGGTAATGCAGATTACAATGCCTCATTTCTTGAAACTAACCGGTTTAATATTGACGGCTATGTTGGCTATCTGCAATACAGCAACAAGGTATTTCTTGATATGATCGATAAAATAAAAAAAGGGTCTCCCAACGCTATAATCATTTTTATGGGCGACCATGGATTCCGGCATCTTGAAGGAAACGATGAAGGTCATTTTATGAGTTTCAATTCAATATTCATTCCTGGCAAAAAATATGAACAATTTTATGAAGGAATGTCCATGGTAAACGAATTCAGGGTTTTACTGAATACACAGTTCAACCAACAGCTGCCGCTTTTAAAAGATTCAACCGTATTCTTAAAAAACTGGTGGTAGTTTTAGGCTGCAATGAATCGTCTATTTATTCATATAAAAAATATACTGTCTACCCAATGGGCAACCATTACCATTTTATTAATAGCCATCGCCAGCCGCATTACTCATTTAATTTTTTTCTTTAACATAAGAGTAGATAGAAGCTACCAGCTACTTGCCACTCAAAATTTTGTTCACGGAGATGGCATATCAACTGCTGCTGTTTTGCCAACTGATCTTTCAACTATTATTTATACTCCATTGATAAAATGGCCGCCCGGCTATTCATTGTTACTCTCGCCATTTTATTCAATAACGGGAGATGACTATCTGTTATCCTCACTTTTTATCGATATTGCATTTGGCATCATTTTAATTTTTGTATCCAGAGCAATTTTAAAACTGCTCGACACTCCCCTCTTCCTGGTTAATATTTACACGATAATTTCCAGTTTATTTATTTACTATTTCTATTTCATCACCTCCTCTGATGGAATTGCCGCTACTCTTTTTTTGGTAGCCCTTTACTATACACTGGCTTTTATAAAAAACAAACTGCGGTTATCGAAAGCCGTATTACTAATTTCATTCTTTCTTTTCGGCTGCGCTTTTATGAAATATCTTTTTATGCCGGCTGTATTTGTAGTACCGCTATTTCTTGCATATAAAGGTTTTACTGATAAAAACAAAATACAGCTTCGGGCAGGATTATTATCTGGGTTGATTCTTGCAATTGGTCTTTCGGCTGTATTATTATATCAAAAAAGCATAAGTGGCGATACTGTTTATGTAAGTGACGCACCCGTTGGGTTCTTTGCTGAAAATCTTCTTTCAGCATATCCCCTCATTCCGGCGGCTATTGTAAAACCAGACACCATTGGGCTATTGTTTAGTTCGCCAACAATTGAAAGCCGGGTGTTATCCATATTCCGGATTATCTATTTTCTTTCTTTAGTACTGTTAGCTGCTAGCTTAATTCGCCAATTTGTAAAAACGAAATTTAAGAGAACTTCATTGCCTGCTGATTTTTTCTATTTGACAGCAGGTATTTCTATGGCTACGATTTTACTGCTGACAGTATTGTCTTTACGAGTTGCAAAAGCAGAAGATATGCCGGGCAATTGGTGGACCTTTATACAAGAACCCAGATACTATGGCCTTCCTAATGTTTTAATTCACATCGGCATATTCGTTTTTTACAAGGTATATAAAAGAAGAGGTGATAAACTAACAAAAATTATTTTCTATTTTCTTCTTTTATCCTTACTTCCAGAACTATTTCGGGGAGCAATATTTACAACAAAGAGAGTAGCCAATGTTAGTAAAGAAGAATACAGCTGGCAATCCGATTTAAAAATCCAGCAATACGCAGATGCAATAATTAGGAAGGAGAAGAAAAAATATTCCCTCAAAAAAGCAATCGTTTCAGGCTCATCGTATTATTTCAACAACAGGATTAGCTTATACAGCCATATCCCGATATTGCAGGAAACAGACAAAATACCCACCCCAAAATTATTAGGCACGAAAGAAAATGCCCTGTTGCTGGTTGTGCTGGATGAAAATTCATTTATAAAATCAAACTCATCCCTTATAGAAAAAAATTACACTTTTTCAGGACAGTTTAAAAATTTTTATTTCTATACTATTACTTTATCTGCCAATACTATCGAAAGGTAACTTACACTAGAGTCCACAGTTTTGTCAATGTCGCTTTTAGCAAATAATAGCATTATTTTCGTATCATCTATGTATAGCTTGCTATCAAATAAATTAAAAACAGTTTTATCTGGTAAAACAGCGAGTGTGCTTGTAATACTAGTAATATTTGCGGGACGTATAAGCCAACTTAGCTACCTTTTTAATATCCGATCTGACCGATCAAATCAAATACTTGCAGCACAAAACTTACTTACAGGTCATGGAATTAGTCTTGCTTTTTCAATGCCCGGCAATTTATCGGAAGTAATTTATGAACCTTTGATAAAATGGCCCCCTGCTTACTCTTTTTTGTACTCTCCATTTTACTCATTATTTAATCAAAATTATATAGCAGCAGGTCTTGCAATAGATATCTTTTTCGCAGCAATACTCGTTTTTGTTACCCGTGCTATACTCCGCACAATTGGCCTGCCCGTTTATCTCATTAATATTTACACATTAGTTACTGGATTTATAATTTATTCCTTTTATAGCAAGCCATCGTCAGACGCTGTTGCCATTACTGCTTTTCTTTTTGGAGTCTATTTTTTCCTGGCCCTTTTAAAAAGCAACAAACTGGGTGTCTTAAAAACTATTGGTTTAATTTTCTCCCTTTTACTTTGTGGAAGTACAAAATATTTATACATACCAATCATCTTCATCCTACCTTCACTTTTATTTCTAACGGGCTGGAAAAACAGCAATACAACTATCAGGAATGCAGGCATAGTTTCATTTCTTACTTTAGCTTTTTCCATCGGCGCATTATTAGTATATCAAAAAATAACAGGTGGTTCTGCCGTTTATATTACGCAGCCAAACCGCGGCTTTTTTCCTGAAAATTTACTGTCGCTTTACCCTGCTGTTCCATCAGCAATTATTAATCCGGATATTATAAGACTTACTACGCTTAATAATTACAATATAGCAACATTTATTTATAGAATATTTCAGCTGATTCATATTGCTATAAGCTTCCTGCTTATAGTCTGGAGTTTTAGAATAATCATTAAAAAAGGCTTTAAAAACTCAACTCTCACTGCTATTTTTATTTATCTAACAATTTTTGTTTTGATGGCAGTAACCGGTTTACTGGCAACTTTGTCATTAAATATTGAAAAAGAAGATGGCTATTGGACGTATGTGCAGGAAGCCCGTTACTACGGACTTCCGGTCCTTTTGATCCAATTAAGTTTTTTTATTTGCTACTATTGCAAAAGAACAGTCAAAATCTTTAAATACGCATTTCTTATTGGTATTTTGTTCATGCTTCCTGACATGTTCCGTGGAATGTTATTTAGTGCAAGCCGTATCATTAATTTCAATAAAGAAACTCCAAGCTGGAAAATTGAATACAATCTTCAGCAATATGCAGAAGCAACGATACAAAAGGCTAAAGAAAAACATTCCGTTAATAATGTTGTGCTCGCCGGATCATCTGACTATGTAAATAATAGGATAAGCATCTACAGCCGTATCCCCCAAATGAAAAACATTGGCACTCTTAATAAACTCGCTGAGATAAATACAAATACGCCTACGATAATACTGGTTGTTTTACGTAGCGATGTCTTAGCAGACTTTCAACCCTTTCTCACCAATCCGAACAAAGAAGTTGCTGGTTACCATAATGGGTTCTACTTTTATACTGTTTATGTCAAACCTCATTAATACAAAATCCGTTTTTATTGTGGTGCCTGCTTACAATGAAAGCAGAACCTTGCAACTAGTTATTCAACAATTACTGGCACATGGATATACTCCAGTGGTTGTTGATGATGGTTCTGCTAAAAACCTAAAGTCTTTTGTTCCCACGGCTTCCGCTTTTTTTATCCGGCATAAGGTTAATCTTGGTCAAGGGGCAGCATTACAAACCGGGATTAGTTTTGCGCTGGAAAAAAATGCAGCGTATATAGTAACTTTTGATGCAGATGGACAGCATGACGCAACTAATATTAATGAACTATTACAAATTTTAATTGAAACCAAAGCAGATATTGTTCTCGGCTCAAGGTTTATGACAGGCTCTGTACATAATATGCCCGGTAAAAGAAAAAGGTTATTAAAGCTAGCCCGTTATATTAATTATTTCTTTTCCGGTTTACTGTTAACCGATGCACATAATGGCTTGCGGGTAATGACCATTGCAGCAGCGAAAAAAATTCAACTTCGGGAAAATCGAATGGCGCATGCTACAGAAATACTTTCGCAGATAAAAAAGAACAAATTAAAGTATATAGAAGCCCCAGCAAATGTTTTGTATACTGATTACTCCCGGCAAAAGGGACAGACAATATGGAGTAGTTTCCGTATTTTTTTTGACATACTTTTAAATAAAGTTTTCAAATGAATGGAATACAAATTTTACTGATAGCCGCCGTAGTTGTTATTATGTTTTTTTACATTGTTCGGCTGCGCAGTGCCATTTTCGACCTGATTATACTAACTATCTTTTCGGGGATGGCTATTTTTTTCATTCTATTTCCCGAATACACCAACGATATTGCCCGTAAGATGGGAGTGGGCCGAGGTGCTGACCTCCTATTCTACATTTGCATCTTCTTTTTCATTTTCATTATACTCAAAATGTTTGCAAGGATTCGTCGCTTAGAATCCACACTAACTGAACTCGTTCGCCAGCAAGCAATCAAAGAAGCTCAGTCTCAGTCCGCAGAATATAAAGAAGAAGGAAAATAAAGACAACTATTTCGTTTACGGAAACTTAATGATTAGTTTTGCCAACTGCACATGTTTGACCCTAAAAAAATACTGATATTGGCACCGCACACAGATGATGGTGAATTGGGATGCGGGGCCAGCATTGCAAAATTTTGCAGTAAGGGAAGAGAAGTTCATTATGCAGCATTTTCATCTTGCCAAAAATCATTACCAGCAGGTTTAGCAGCAGATACCTTAGAAAAAGAATGTAAGGCTGCCGTGAAAGAACTGGGAATGGATGCAGGCAAGTTAATGTTTTACAATTTTGAGGTAAGAGAATTCTCACAAAAAAGACAGGAAATATTAGAAGAACTGGTCAGCCTCAATAAATATATTCAGCCTGACCTTATTTTTATTCCTTGCAAATCCGATATTCATCAAGACCACCAGGTAATACACAATGAAGCATTACGGGCTTTTAAAAATAGTTCCCTGCTTGGTTATGAACTTCCGTGGAATCAAAAACATTTCAGCCCTACCCTTTTTATAAAATTATCTTTAAAAGAGGTTGATAAAAAAGTAAAAGCTGTTAAATTATATCAGTCTCAATCGCATCGCAATTATATGCAGGAAGATTTTATCCGCTCATTAGCCAAAGTGCGGGGAGTGCAAAGCAATAACGAATTTGCCGAAGCATTCGAAGTGTATAATATTATCAGCGGCTAGTTTTCAGCATTACACTATTTCACCAATGCTATCTCCAACACCTGGCTCATTGTTTTTACGTAATGAAATTTAATCCCTTTAATAAAAGCAGGCTCTATTTCTTCCACATCTTTTTCATTCTGGGAGCAAAGAATAATTTCTTTTAAACCGGCTCTTTTAGCAGCCAATACTTTTTCCTTTATCCCGCCTACAGGTAATACTTGCCCTCGCAATGTTATCTCCCCCGTCATTGCTAAAAAAGGTTTCACCCGGTAACCAGTTAATGCAGAAGCAATGGCTGTCATCATAGTAATACCAGCACTCGGTCCATCTTTTGGTACTGCTCCTTCTGGTACATGAATATGAATGTTCTTCTTTTCAAAGAGTTTTCCATCCAGCTTATACTTTTTTGCATTGGCTTGTAAATAACTTAATGCTGTGCTTGCACTTTCCTTCATTACATTTCCCAAGTTACCTGTTAATCGCAATTCGCCTTTACCATCACTCAAACTTGTTTCAATAAAAAGTATATCACCTCCAACATAAGTCCATGCAAGACCTACAGCCACCCCAGCCATATTCGCTGTTTTATAAATATCATTGCTGTATCTTGGCTTACCAATGATTGTTTCAATATCATCAGCGGTTAAATTCGCTTTGAGCTTTCCTTTAAAAGCCAATTCCTTAGCCTGGTAACGCATAATAGAAGCTAATTGGCGATCTAGTTCTCGTACACCACTTTCCCTGGTATAATCCTGAATTACTTTTTCCAAAACCTTATCACTGATCTTAAAATCACTGCTTTTTAATCCGTGCAGTTCTTTCTGCTTAGGAAATAAATGTCGCTTTGCGATTTCCACTTTTTCTTCTACCGCATAACCGCTCAGATCAATTACTTCCATTCTGTCTCTTAGAGCAGGCTGTATATTTTGAAAATTATTAGCGGTTGCAATAAATAATACTTTGCTTAAATCATACTCACCTTCCAGATAGTTATCATAAAAAGTATGATTCTGTTCAGGATCCAATACTTCCAATAATGCAGAAGAAGGATCGCCACGATGATCGCTGCCTACTTTATCTATTTCATCCAATATCATTACCGGGTTAGATGATTTTACTTTCCGTAAGGATTGTAAGATTCGGCCCGGCATAGCACCGATATAAGTTTTGCGGTGTCCTCTTATTTCACTTTCATCATGCAAGCCACCCAAGCTAAGACGAACATATTTTCTTCCAATAGCATTCGCAATACTGCGGCCTAATGAAGTTTTACCAATACCGGGAGGACCAACAAAACAAAGTATCGGGCTTTTCATATCGCCTTTTAACTTTAATACTGCCAGGTATTCTAAAATACGTTCTTTAATTTTCTTCATTCCATAATGATCCGTATCAAGAGTCTTTTGAGCTTTCTTCAAATCGTAATGATCTTCGGTATAATCTTCCCAGGGAAGCTCCAGCATCAAATCAAGATGATTATACACGACTGAAAAATCGGGAGTGCTCGGATGCATTCTTTCCAATTTTTCAATTCCTTTCTTGAACATTTCTTTTGCAGAAGCTGGCCATTTTTTGGCTTCCGCTTTTTTTTGCATTTCCTTTATTTCTTGTGAATTGCTATCACCACCCAATTCTTCCTTAATACTTTTCATCTGCTGTTGCAGAAAGTATTCCCGCTGTTGCTTGTCTAGTTCTGTTCTTGTTTTAGTAGTTACTTTATTCTTCAATTCAGCAAACTGTAATTCTTTTTGCAACAGCTGCATCAGTAAATCGGCCCGTTGGCGAATTTGATTCAGTTCCAGCAAACGTTGTTTGTCTTTGATGTCAGTATTTAAATTACTCGAAACAAAATGAATGAGGAAAGCAGGGCTTTCAATATTCCGGAGAATAATTGAAGCTTCTGTTGGAATATTAGGTGATAGCTGAACAATATCAGCCGCCAGGTCTTTAATATTGGCTACATACGCATCAAAATCTGCATCTTTTGGTGATTCCTCTTCATGTAGCTTTTTTATTTTAGCCTTGAAGTAGGGTTCTTCATCAGCAATTGATTCAATAAGGAAACGGCTTTTACCTTGTATGATAATGGTGGTGCCGCCATCGGGCATTTTAATCAGCTTTACAATTTTGGCAACCGTGCCTATACTTTCCAGATCTTTTACTTCCGGGTCTTCTACATTTGTGTCCTTTTGTGCCACTACACCTATCAGTTTGTCAGTCTTGTAAGCTTCATTTACAGCCTTTATGCTTTTATCCCGGCCAACCGTAATTGGCAATACAACACCGGGAAAAAGAACTGTGTTTCGCAGTGGTAACAAGGGTAGTTCATCGGGTATTTCTATGCCATTGGGGTCTTCCTGGTCAGTTTCATTCAACGGAATAATCGGCATAAAATCCATCTCATCTTCAGTGCGCAGCAAAAATTTTTCAATATTTATATCCATAATCTTCTTTAGACAATCTGTCATTTCTGTTTTAAGGGGCGATAAAAGTATAACGGGAAATCAGTATTGCCAAGATTCATGCCGTCATAAAAAAACTGCCAAACTATGTAGCTGGCAGGTAAGGGTTTATACGAAAAAGTCTCCCCCATTTTTAAGGAGGAGACTTTCATTTAAAAATATTACTCTATAACGCTAATCCTACAGAAACCTGGAATCCCTGATTTTTCCATTTATCATCATCCGGCAAATCACTAATATTATTTAAGCCAACTACGTAGCGGCCATTAATTCGCATGGGACCTACTTTAAATTGCACACCAGCCAACATCGACAAGTCGCCTTTCTTAAATGCATCTCCTCCATTTTGTAAAGTTGTTCTATTCTGGTCAATTAACACACCAAACTGGGGACCTGCCTGTAATGAAAGAAAGCTGCCAATCAATTTGTAATTGATGAGAATTGGAATAGAAAGATAGTTCAGCTTTATGTTACTGTTGGAACTAAACACATCCTCGTAAATGTTTTTGTAATTACTATCCAACCTTGTTGAATATTGGTTGAATAAAACTTCCGGCTGCAGAACTAACTTATTACCCAGTCGAATTTCTGCAAAACCACCAAGATGATAGCCATACCTGAATTCGTCTTTAAAAGATTTGCCATCTACTTTAGTAACGTTGGCACCCCCTTTAATACCGATGTGAAACTGGGCCATAACAGCCTGGGTGAGTAACAATGCTGCGAACAGCGTAAGGAGTCTTGTTTTCATGCGTTTATTGTTTTAATAATTTTACACATGTATTCGCCGGGTTAAAGTTCATTTCAACTTAGAAGTAAAATGGTTATTGAAGCGAAATACTTGTGTGTTTTTAAATTGTTTAAAAGCCGGACAAAAATTTCAAGTTTAGTGCCAGTAACCTTGAGCCGTTGTTAAATAAAATATATTACTCATTCATCGCAACCTGTGAAACAGTTTAAGTACTCCTTTATTGTAAGTTAAATGTGAAGGTTTTCTAAAATCAAAAAATAAACCCCGCATTGAACGAGAAGAGAGTATTAAAATTATTGGTGGTTGCCGGAAAATAATAATCGAATAGCAATTGAGGCTGCACAAAGAACTTGCCGATTGAATACTCTCCCCGTAAAAATAAACTGAGTGAAAGTGGTTGAAATTTTAGTTCGTCATCCAGGTACACATTCTCCGAATTAAACAATACATTATTTGCCGTTCTTAAGTTGGTTACATAGGTGCCACTTGATTGGTTAAAGCCAAACTTTTGTGTACCACTTGTAAACGAAACTTGCGGCGTAAAGCGGATATGGTCCTTTTTACCCAACACATCCAGCCAATAAAAATCATGGCGAAGAGACGTCATGATTGAAAAATCGCTGACCGTTTCTTCGGTATTTACATAAGTAAATCCTCTTCTTCGCAACCGCAAATCTTGTATGGAAGTTTCTCTTTCCGTATAATCTGTACGACTTCCCCATCCATAGCTAAAGGCTATCATTGGTTTAACCCACCAACTGCGGTAAGTGAAATATGCAGAAACTTCGTTTTGAATTGGCGTAGTATAAAAAGGCAACGAATCCTTGGTAAAAAATTTGGTGTATGAAATACCAGTTGCCATATTTCGGTTTTGTAAATAATCATAAGAAGGAGAAATAGCAAACTGGTATAGATTCATACTCGTTTCGTCATTTGCCATATAGCCTGTTCCGGTTATTCCAAGCCCCCCTTTATGATAATAGCCTATGGTGGGAGAATAGGTAAGCCTTTTTGAAGCATCAATAGATAAGTTTGTTTTATTAAGAAAATTGTAATAGCCTTTGGTAACAGAGGCACTGATCAATAAAAAACTTCTCGGCGATAATATTGAATCCATAAATGCGTCAAAATCTCTAAAGAGTTCGTCGTAATCAATAGTGGTATCTATAAATGAAATATCATTGGTAGAAATAATAGCAGTATCCTTGGTGTTGCCTTGCGGATATGCGGCAGCACACAGCATGATAAATATCAGCAGTATTGATAATCTTTTTAACATCGGGCAGTCGTATGCTGGTTTCCCGGGGTAATGTTCTTTATAATCCCGGTTGAGACTTACGGGTTAAAAAAAAGTTTAACAGCCAATTCGCTGTTTCCAAACGAATTATTCAATAAAATATTGAAATGATTAAGCTATTACTATCAGGAAAGTTCTAAAACAGTGATCTCAGGCAAAATACCTACTCTTCCCGGGTAACCGATAAAGCCAAATCCCCGGTTGATGTATAAACGTTGCGCATCATTCTTATACAAGCCTGCCCATTCTTTGTACACATATTGCACGGGGCTCCATTTAAAGCCAGGCAGCTCAACGCCAAATTGCATGCCGTGGGTATGGCCGGCCAGCATCAGGTCAATGTCCTTATAACTTTCGCAAACTTCCCCTTTCCAATGTGAGGGATCATGGCTCATTAATATTTTAAATGGATAGGCCTCCGCACCCATATAAGCTTTTTTCAAATCTCCATATTTAGGGAAACGGGCTTTTGAACTCCAGTTCTCTACCCCTAATAATGCAATTTTATCGGTTCCTTTTTCTAACACAACATGTTCATTCATCAATAATTTCCAGCCCAACGCAGCATGCACTTGTTTCATTTTTTCCAGGTTGAGTTTTTTATCTTCTTCATTGTCCCAACTTACATAATCACCATAGTCATGATTACCTAAGGTTGAATAAACACCGAGCGGCGCCTTCAGCTTATCAAACACATCCATATAGTCTTCCATTTCAATAGCCACATTATTTACCAGGTCTCCGGTAAAAAGAATCAAATCGGGTTGTTGTTTCATGATCTTCTCCACACCTCTTATCACCGCTTTTTTATCTGTAAAACTTCCGGAATGTATATCGGAGATATGAACAATTTTCAACCCTTTAAATGCTACAGGTAAATTGTTGTAGGTGAGCTTCGTTTTATTGACCTGGTAGCGGTACTTGTTGCCAAACCCGTACACCAATGTTCCAAATAATCCACCACCCACTGCCATACCAGCCCAGCTTAAAAATACGGAACGGGTTATCCCTTCCTTTTCGCCAACCCCGGTAAGCACAGGTTTATCAGTACTCATTTTGCCCACTAACCATTGTACACCACGCCGTATATCGTCTATAAAAAAGAAAAGTGAAGCTATCAATTTCGCAAAAAACAAACCTGCAATAACAGAGAAAATGGCAGTTCGGGCAAATTTTGCCTGCCTGTCAAAACTAATATATGGCAGTGCTATCAGCATTAATATTGCTCCTATGGAGAGCACCCAATACACGGTATAAATGATGGCTCTGGTTTTTGGAGCTGCGGATTGAGAAACTAATTTTAGTGCCTGGAAAAAATAAATATCAAGGAGTACCATAAAACCGAGCAGCACCCACCAAAAAGGAGTATTTCGCATATATAACTAACAAAATTAAGCCGTGAAAGATTAATTATAGGCATTGTTTTGCTGAACACTTATTTTTGCCAGAATGCCGATCAATGGGCAAAACTTAATTTTGCGTTCTTGCTTTCAGGCGGCAATTTTACTACTAACATTTAATCATTACAAGGAGTATTCGGCAAAATGGGAAGAATAATCGGTGTAGCAAATCAAAAAGGTGGCGTTGGCAAAACTACTACAGCCATCAACCTGGCAGCAAGCTTTGCTGTACTGGAATATAAAACCCTGCTCGTAGATGGTGACCCACAGGCTAATAGTACAACTGGTGTTGGATTTGATCTGCACAATATTACCCAAAGTCTGTACGACTGTATGGTGAATGAGGCCAAAGCAAAAGATGTTATTTTAAAAACAGAAATTCCTAATCTCGACCTTATTCCTTCCCACATTGATCTTGTAGGTGCGGAAATTGAAATGATCAATTATCCTAACCGGGAGATGGTGTTGAAAAGCCAGTTAGAAGCAATCCGGCATGAGTATGATTTTATTGTTATTGATTGTTCCCCTTCACTTGGTTTAATAACTGTAAATGCTTTAACTGCTGCAGACTCTGTAGTAGTGCCTGTTCAATGCGAATTTTTTGCACTGGAAGGATTGGGCAAATTATTAAACACAATTAAAATAGTTCAAAGCCGGTTAAACACTGCTTTGGTTATTGAAGGAATATTAATGACGATGTATGATGGCCGCCTCCGTCTTTGCAACCAGGTAGTAAGTGAAGTTCGCCGGCATTTTGAGGATATGGTATTCAGTACTATCATCCACCGTAATGCAAAATTAGCTGAAGCTCCCAGTGCCGGAAAACCAGTAATACTCTACGATGCCAATAGTAAGGGCTCTATGAATTATCTGAACCTGGCAAAAGAGATACTCCAGAAAAATGATTTGACGAAGATTAAAAACGAAGAAAGAATATTGGAGTTGTAGGTTCATAGTTTGTATTTCATTGTTTTGTAAAAATCGATAAACTGCAATATGTTACGCTGAACTAAGAACTGTAAACTACAAACAACAAACTTTAAATGACCACTCCCAAACAAAATAAAGATTTACTCGGCAAAGGCATCCGTTCTTTATTACAAAATATTGATGCAGATCTTAAAACTACAAGTGGCACATTAAAAACAAATGTGGTAGAAAATGCAACAGGTACTAACCGGGTTTCGGTTGATGATATTGAACCTAATCCAAAGCAACCACGTCGTGACTTTGATGAGAAAGCATTGCAAGAACTAGCAGAATCTATAAAGCTGCATGATATTATTCAACCCGTTACAGTTTCAAAACTGGCCAATGGAAAATATCGGCTGATCTCCGGAGAAAGAAGATGGAGAGCCTCTAAGCTGGCTGGCTTAAAAGATATCCCGGCATATGTTCGTCAGGCTAATGATGCACAGTTGCTGGAATTAGCTTTACTGGAAAATTTACAACGGGAAGATTTAAACGCCATGGAAGTTTCGCTTAGCTATAAGCGGATGATGGAAGAATTGGACTACACACAAGAGCAAGTAGCAGAAAGAATGGGCAAAGACAGAAGTACCGTTGCTAATTTCATCCGTTTACTGAAACTACCACCCGATATTCAGTTAGCAGTACGAAATGGTGAATTGAGTATGGGGCATGCAAGAGCATTGATAAATGTTGATACGATTGACAAGCAGTTATTCATTTTCAAAGAAATAAAAGACAAAGGGTTATCCGTTCGCCAAACCGAAGCATTGGTTCGGAATCTCTACAAAGACGGCGGTGGTGTTAAAAAACCAACAAAAAGCCAGTTGCCTCCCGCCTTTCAAAGAATAGAGGATAAATTAGCATCGCATTTCAGCACCCGGGTAAAACTAAAACATAGTCGAAACGGAAGCGGCCAGATCATTATTGATTATTATTCGCAAGATGAGTTCAATAAAATACTCGGCCAGTTAGATGCACCACTTGATTAATACACAATGAGAATATCCTTCTCTGTTTTTTTTGCTTTTTATATGTTGCTTTCTGTGACTTCTTTTGCACAGGAAACAGCAATCGATGTGTCTAAAAAAGATTCAATTCCTGTTGAAAAAAAATTAAAAATTACCAAAGACACTATTCATAAACATAGCCCAAGAACTGCGGCAATCCGATCTGCTATTTTACCCGGATTAGGACAGATCTACAACAAGAAATATTGGAAGCTCCCTATTGTGTATGGAGCATTAGGAACTTGTGCAGGTGTATTTATTTTTAACCTGCAATGGTATCAAAGAACAAGGTTTGCTTATACTACCCTTGCAACGAATAATACGGCCGATTTTTCAAAGGTGCATCCCAAGCTTCAATTTCTGATTAACAGAAATGATCAAAGCACCTTACAATATTTACGTAACCAATACCGCAGAGACATTGATTACTCAGTGCTATTCTTTGTGTTGCTATGGGGCTTGAACGTTGTTGATGCCACAGTAGATGCACACTTAAAAAGTTTTGATGTAAGCCCTGACCTCAGTCTGCAATTTAAACCCGGAAGAAGTGAATTAGCTGGCACTAATGGGCTAAGTGTGGTGTTGAAGATTGGAAAATAAATTCTTTATTCATCCAACTCCCCCCAAATAAAATCCGTACCAGTACGGGTATCATAAAGATGCTTTAATAGCTACATTTGTAACACTAACAACTTATTATGAAGATCGTATTGATTGGTTATGGTAAAATGGGCAAGGCCATTGAAGAAATTGCCATACAAAGAGGGCATCAAATAGTTTTGAAAATTGACCAGCCGAACCTGCATGAGTTCAACAAAGAAAATATAGGTAATGCTGACGCTGCTATCGAATTCACCAGTCCGCACAGCGCTTTTGAAAATGTAAAATCATGTCTTGCTTTTGGTATACCGGTTGTTTGCGGCTCTACCGGTTGGACCGATCAATTGGAAGAGCTAAAAACTTTTTGCCACAATAACAATGGCTCCTTTTCTTACTCCAGCAATTACAGTGTTGGTGTAAATATTTTCTTTGAAGTTAATAAACGGCTGGCTGCTCTTATGGCGCCGCATAAAGAATACGAAGTAATTCTGGAAGAAACACATCATACACAAAAGAAAGATGCTCCCAGTGGCACCGCAATAACGTTAGCTGAACAAATACTGGAAGAAGTAAAACGAAAAACGAACTGGGTAAATAACCTGAGTGATAATCCTGCTGACCTGGAAATAATCAGCCAGCGGATTGATCCGGCTCCGGGCACTCACAGCATTAAATACTCGTCAGTAATTGATGATATCGAAATTATTCACACCGCACATAACCGAACCGGCTTTGCCACCGGCGCTGTGCTTGCAGCAGAATTTATAAAAGATAAAAAAGGATTCTTTACCATGAAAGAAGTCATGCATCTTTGATTGCATTATTTATGAACCGTATTAAACTTCTCATATTTCTTTTACTCATCACAGTAGTTACCCATGCACAGGTAAATACAGATAGCTTGCGGGCAATAATAAACTCCGGCAGACCTTACGAAGAGAAAGTAAATGCTGCTATTAATCTTGTCAAGAGTTTTGAGCTAAAGAATTTCGACTCGGCCATTATTGAAGGCGATAAAGCTTTACAAATGGCAAGAAAAAATACTGACTCGACAAGTGTAGCCGAATTAAAACGCACCATTGGTGTGGCCAATTATTTTAAAGGCAATTATGATGTTGCCGCAAAAAACTATTATGAGTCCATTGCAATTCTGGAAGGTAAAAAAGATAAAAAAAGATTAGCTCCTGTTTATAATGATCTGGCAAAACTCTATCGCAAAACAAAAGACCTGGATCGCTCCATCGAAAATTATAATAAAGCCAGTGCTATTTACACGGAGTTAAAAGATACCAGTGGAATTTCAATGATTCTAAATGAATCGGGTGTGGTATATGAATACAGGGAAGATTATAAAGAAGCCATCAACCGCTATACAGCCTCTATGAAATTAGCAGAAGCAGCCGGCGATTCATTAAGTGTATCTTATTCGCTCAGTAATATTGCGGGGGTGTATGTGATCGAAAAAAAATACGAACTGGCAGAAGCTAATTTATTACGGGCCTTATACATCCGGCAGGAGTTGAAAGATAGTTTTGCTATGGCACTAACTTTTTCTGACCTCGGTGTTGCGATGAATGCAAAAGGCGATTATCCCAAAGCCATTAAATATTTAACCTTAAGTAACCGGGTAGCCGAAAGATTAAAATATCCCGAATTACAATCTAACAATTACACGGAACTAGCAGCAGTTGCGCAAAAGCAGGGCGACTTTCAAAAAGCATTTGAATTCTTTACCAAAAGAACTGCATTGAGAGATAGTTTGTACGACCTGGAGAAAACCCGGCAGACCAAAGAAATGGAAGCCAAATACGAAAGTGCCAAAAAAGAACAGCAGATAGAGGCGCAAAAAAGCAGGCTCCGGCTACAGACATTTCTTTTTATTGGAATCGGCGGTTTGATTTTGCTTTCCTTACTCTTTGCCAATTCTCAATACAAACGCTACCGTTTAAAAAAGGAAACGCAGTTACAGGCAGAGATAATGAAACAGCAGGAAATGGCTGCTAAAGCTGTGATGGAGGCAGAAGAAAATGAACGGGAACGTATTGCCAAAGATTTGCATGATGGTGTGGGACAAATGATGAGTGCGGCAAAAATGAATTTATCGGCCTTTGAATCCGAAATACATTTGACTAGTGACGAACAAAAAAAATCCTTAGAAAAAATAATTCAGTTGGTAGATGAAAGTTGTAAAGAAGTAAGAACCGTATCACATATAATGATGCCGAATGCATTGTTAAAAAATAATTTGTCTGTAGCTATCAATGATTTTGTAAATAAGCTGAGTCAGAAAAACCTCCGGGTGCAGGTATCTACAGAAGGATTAGACGAACGATTAGATTCTACTATTGAAACCGTATTATACCGGGTGATACAGGAATGTGTACACAATGCCATCAAACATGCCGGTGCTACTACACTGGATATTTCGCTTATCCGTGACAGAGATGGTATCAGCGGAACTATAGAAGATAACGGCAAAGGCTTCGATATTGCCGATAAGGACAAATACGAAGGCATTGGTCTTAAAAATATCATTACCCGAATTGGCTACCTGAAAGGAACCGTAGATTTTGATTCTGCCCCCGGCCGGGGAACGCTGATTGCTTTACATGTTCCTGTTTAAATCGCTGAACGACTAACTTTCCGCTTTAATTTCAGCATTAGCTACTCTTTAACAATTGCCTTGCTGCAAATCTTCTCACACCTGCATCCAGTATGTGTTCGATAGTTCGGACGATGACCTCAACAAATTTTAGTATTTTAGAACCACAACTGACATGAAACAAGAAAAGATCACACTGGCACTGGTAGATGACCACCAAATAGTAATTGACGGCTTAACGTCATTATTAAAGGGTCATGAACGTTTTCAATTTGCTTTTGCTACAACCGACTCAAGCGAAGTAGTTGAAAAATTAGCCACAACTCCTATTGATGTTTTACTGACCGATGTAATGATGCCGAAATTGCCCGGCAATAAACTGGCAAGACAGGTAAAAGAAAAATATCCCGGTGTAAAAATTTTGGCTCTCTCCATGAGTGGTCAGGGCGACCTGGTAAATGAAATGATTGAAGAAGCAGATATTGCCGGCTATGTATTAAAAAATATTGGCAAACAAGAACTTGTAACTGCCCTCGAAAAAATAGCTGGTGGTGGTATTTACTTTAGCGAAGAAGTAATTGATGAACTGCAACGCAACAGCCAGCGGAAAAAACAAAAAGAAGAAGCCCATCTTACCGCAAGGGAAATAGAAATTATCCGGTTGATAGAAAAAGAATACAACAACAAATTGATAGCGGAAACATTATTCATCAGCGAACGTACGGTTGAAACGCACCGCAAAAATATTTTCCGGAAAACGAATACTAATTCGGTGATTGGGTTGGTGAAGTATGCTTATGAGCATAAGTTGATTTAGGAATTTATTGTTTACCATTTTATGACAAAAACTTCATTATTCATATGGATTAGTATTGTTCTTGTTGCAATTTCAGGTATGCTCAGCTTCAAAAGTTTAAGAAATTTTAAAAAATCTTTATACTGGCTATTATTTCCGGATATGATATCTATATGGTCGAAAAAGGTATGGGACAAAGATTTTCAGAATACATTTCGCTTTGAGAAATTTCTCCTTTTGTCTTTAATCATTGTAGGTATTAATTTCTTAATTTTTAGATACCTATTATAAAAACCCACAAAGAATTTTTACATTACCTGACCTCATACTATTTTTAATGCTCTTTCCCTTCAACTTACATTCAGTTGTCTATCCCCCAACTTTCAATTAAATTCGCTACATACATCCACCAAAGCCTCAATAAAAATTTGATCATTATGCGGAATAGTTTTCTTGCCATCGGCTTAGTAGCATCCCTGTCCCTAACGGCACAACCACCTCAAGCACCTTTATACAGTATTAATAATATTATGCTGGAGTCAAGCCTGCACAAACAGGTTTGTATTTCTGGTATGAAGTATTTTAATAAGGCTCTCTATTTTGCTTCCGAAAGATGCCCGGTTCTATATGCTGTTAATCCTGAAAATGGAAATGTCATCAGCAGCGTCAACATCAACGTTCCGCAGAATTATGAAATGGAAGGCATGACCTCTTACAAGAATAAGTTATACATGGTTTCAGAAAATGTAGCGGCGGTGTATGAAGTAAATCCGCAAACGGGTGAATTAAAAACAGTGCAAACATCAGAAGCACTTCCTCCCAAATCAAAAAACGGCGATGGTATGGAAGGTATTGCTGCCAATGAACAACATAAAAAGTTTTACCTGCTTCGGGAAAGAACCGAGGATATGACAAAATCTCAAATCTATACGTACACTGTTGAGCAGACATCTGATGAGGCCATTCCGGTATTGAAATATGAATCGATGATCGAATTGCCTTTAGAAAATCCACAATGGCGATATTCAGATATTTGTGTTGACACGGCTAACAACCGACTTATTTGTTTAAAATCATACTCCAAAGGAAAACTAAGACAACAGTTCTTAGAATCAATTACGATCGACAATAATGGCAATCTTGTAAGAGAAACATTAGCGAATATCCCTGTTGAAAATTTTAGTGAAACTTCAAGCAAATACAAAAGTGAAGATTACAGTATGAACCTTGAAGGCATTACCTTAGATGAAGCAGGCAATATTTATATTGTAAGCGATAACACTTCCGGTAAAGCCGATTGTGCTGCGTATGCAAGAGAGAAAACAATATTACTGCAACTAAAAAGAAAATAAAACCACAGCGGTACAGCGTACACAGAGAAACTCAGAAATTACTCCGTATTCCTTTGTGTTCGCTGTGGTTCAAATATTCTCTCCTTCCACAGCATTAGCAACAAAATAAATTTTCTTGTATATTGGTTGTATGAACAATTCGTCAACCAAAAAGATGGCAATGGCTGTTGTTGCCATCATTGCATGGATCGCTTTGATACTGCAGTTTTACCTTATCCTGCAAACAACAGGCACCACCGGTTTCAGTACACTTAAAACGGTTACCAATTTCTTCAGCTACTTTACTATTCTCAGTAATTTATTAGTGGCTGTTTGTCTAATCACTTCATTACTCAGCCCAACATCAGGAGTAGGTTCATTCTTTTCAAAAGTCAGTGTACAGACTGCAATAGCAGTTTATACTTTTATCGTCGGACTGGTGTATAATACCGTACTCAGAGGCATCACCAACCCAACCGGCCTGGATTGGATCGTAGATAATTTGTTGCATGTGGTAGTGCCGGTTCTGTATATTTTATACTGGTTCATCTTTACCCCAAAAAAAGTATTACAATGGAAGAACCTGGCTCCCTGGTTAATTTTCCCTGCTATGTATTTGCTGTATTCTTTGTTGCGGGGACCAACTGTGGATTGGTATCCCTACCCCTTTTTACATGCGGGCAAACTTGGATACGGACAAGTAGCTATTAATTCAGTATTTGTATTGCTGGCATTTTTACTTGTGGGACTGGGTGCTATTGCCTGGAACAGGCAAGGAAAAGCCGCCGAACGTTAAAAGAAGTAGAAAGCTTGCTAAAGAACAACCATTTGGTATGGTTTTACGACTTTTGAGTAGCGATTAAAATTGAACATGAAAAAAGCTTTACTACTTATTGTACTTATAGTTTCTGTAACGACCCTTTACTCCCAAAAGGTGGATAGTATTTACTTTAATTTATATACGGACAGCCTTAAAAAAGGCCAGCACAATTACATTAATGTAGATGGTAAATTATCGAACGGCCGCTGGATGCCGTTAACCGCCAAAGACATTCAATTCACTTGTTCTTCCGCAACATTTGATGGCAATCAATTGATCATTCCAGAAAATTTTAAAGAAGAAAAAGTAGTTGTTAAAGCTGTATTGAAAAGCAACAATGCTGTATGGCTAGAAAGAACCATCTGGATAAAAAAGAAACCCGACGGCGACCTGCCCACTAAAGAAGAAATATTAAAAACAATCCCGAAAGGAAAAAATAAGAACTAATAAAAAACCCGTCTCGCAAAACGAAACGGGTTTTTCTTTTATCCTTGAACAACTCTTACGCTGTTTTCTTCGCATCTTCCAAAAATTTCGCCAGTCCAATATCTGTTAACGGATGTTTCAACAAACCAAGGATCGAATCCAATGGACAAGTACAAACATCGGCACCTGCTTCCGCACATCTAACAATATGTAATGCATTGCGGATAGAAGCCGCTAAAATTTCTGTTTTAAAGCCCTGTACAGAATAGATATGAGATATCTGTGCAATCAACTCAATACCATCCCAGCTACTATCATCAATACGTCCAATAAAGGGAGACAAGTAAGTGGCACCTGCTCTCGCTGCTAAAATGGCCTGACCTGCAGAAAACACCAACGTACAGTTAGTTCTGATACCATTATCAGTAAACCATTTAATGGCTTTAATACCGTCTTTGATCATTGGCACTTTCACCACAATATTTGGGTGAATAGCAGCCAATTTTTTGCCTTCTTCAACAATTCCTTCAAAATCGGTGCTGATAACTTCTGCACTGATATCACCATCTACCAATTCGCAAATGGTTTTGTAATGGTTCATGATCGCTTCCTGTCCTTTAATGCCCTCTTTGGCCATTAACGACGGGTTGGTGGTTACACCATCCAAAATTCCCAGCTCATTCGCTTCTTTAATTTGGGCAAGATTAGCCGTGTCTATAAAAAACTTCATGTTATTGGTTTTGCAGAATTAAATATCCGCCTTCGCTAAAGCTATGGCGGACAAGAAGAAAAAAATGGCAGGCTGATTACATCGCACCGCTCAACCACCTACTCTTGCTGCCTTCCGGCCCTGGGAGGGTTCAGCAGGAGCTGGTCGTGTAAGACCTGCCGGCGCAAAGATAAGGGTGTGAGGGCAATTTTTAGGTTTGAAACAAGGAGAATAGCTAATTTTTTATTCTATTACCAGGATAGATTCTACAATACAAAAATCCATTTACTGAAATAAGGGTATATAAAGAATTTCTAAAAAGTTATAGTATCTTGATATTCTTACTTGCTATGCATCAATCAACCAAAACAAACTGGCTTTGCTACCAGTCGCTTACCCGTCTCTTTGGCCAGATTGCCGAAGAACAATTAGAAAAAATACTTTCTATCACAGAAATTATTGAGCTCGATGCCGGTGAATATTTATTTCAACAGGGAGAATCCGGCCATGCTTTTTATATCGTTTTATCGGGCCGCTTCAGAGCATTGCAAAACAATGAAGATGGCATTTTTATTTTGGGCGATATTTCCGCCGGCGAACCAATTGGCGAATTATCGCTTTTTACCAAAGAAAAAAATCACCAGTACGAAACTTTAGTTCAACATTTTCCTTCTTTTGCCAATACCATTACAAAATTTGTAATTGACCGCCTAAGCAGAAATGCACTGCAAAAGAAAATGGATGCTGCTCCAAAAAATATTGCCGTCGTAAATCTTCAACCTTCCAATGATGTAAGTAATTATACAAGTAATATTAAACAACAACTCCAGCTGCTTGGGTTCGAAATAAAAATATACGATCACCAATCACAATCAGAAGATAATTATCAAGAAACTTTTGATAGTATGGAAAAGCATGCGGGATTGAACTTTCTCGTATGCGATATAGACCATTTAGAATGGGCAAAACAATGCATTGCCTATTGTGACCTGGTAATTGTAGCCTCCGACTTTAAGGCAGAATGTTCTTTGTATGAAATTGAGAAGCAATTAAATTTATACACCAGCAATGTAATGAATAAGAAAATTTATTTATTACTGCTACATCCTGAAAATGCCCCATTACCAACTACTACCCGCCGATGGTTTTCTGGCCGTACTTTCGACCTGCATTTACATATTCGCAAAAATAATATAGCCGATACAAGACGGGTTTCCCGCATTATTACCCACCAGGCTATAGGTTTAGTATTGGGCGGTGGTGGTGCAAAGGGTTTTGCACACATAGGTGTATTAAATGCTTTAATTGAAGCAGGTTTTGAATTTGATTTTGTTGGCGGCACCAGTGCCGGGGCAATTTATGGAGCCTGTGTTACCTATTCAGATTTTGATATGGAAAAAGTAATGCAGCTATGTAAATCTGCGGGAAATGGCAAACTCACCTCCAATGATCTTACGCTGCCATTTATTTCCTTAATGACTGGAAAAAAAATACGACGCTTTTTAAAAAACACTTTTGAAGATGCACATTTAGAAGATTTTTGGGTGAATACCTTTTGTATCTCTACTAATTTTTCAGATGCTTCATTAAAAGTGCATGAAAGGGGTCTTGCCATTCAGCAAGTTGAGGCAAGTATTGCAATTCCCGGAGTATTTCCACCTGTACTTATAGAAAAGCATTTACACATTGATGGTGGTATAGTAGATAACCTTCCCATCGAAACAATGAATAAAAAACCTGTAAGAAACATTATCGCTGTTTCCTTATCTGCGGAAGCCACTTCGCTAATTGAAGCGCAGGAAATTCCTTCTGCATGGAAAATACTCTGGAAAAAGTTCACCCGTTCTTCAGAAACTAAACTACCTGGCTTGTCAACTATCCTTGTTAATAGCATAACCATCAATAGCCGTCACAAACAAGAGGCCAGCAAGTCGCATGTTTCGCTTTACTTAGAACTCGATTTAAAAGAATTTAAGTTTCTTGATTGGACAAAATGGGAACAGCTTATTGAAAAAGGGTACCATCAAACAAAAGAGCATCTTGAAAAAACTCCAGCGCATAAACAATTTTGGAAATAGCTGCTCTTTCAGTAAAATTTTAGCTAAGTCTTTTTAACGTTGAAAGGTAGAATTAACTCTTGTAGTACCGATTAACTCATCGGCTCTGGCACCAAAAGGGCGGAAGTAAACCAGAACGATATATCCATTTTCGGTTCCCCAATAATTTCCTTCCGTATTTTCTACGGAAGGCTGAACGCTGGCTTGTTTCTTGTCAGTAAATGTAACGTATGAATAGTTATAATAACCTTGCTTTAAATACAATGCCTTTTCATAAATACCCTTCTCTTCATTAAAAATCATTTTTGAATTTTCATTCTGCTGGTAGTTAGTAAGCTCCCCAAATACATAAACACTTTTACCTTCGTACGCCCTGTTGCCCGGAGGAACAAACGTAAAATGCGTCCACGCATAATCGCTTTGCCAAAATGGATTTGAATTATCCCTGTTTTCCAAAGTGTAAATACCATTTAGATCCTGGTAATATACATAGATCTGTTGCCGTCTTTCTCCATCGGCTTTTACATATACATCAATATTGTTGCTGGTATCACTATCCACCAATCGTTCCATTCGTTCACTCATTAGGCGCAGGCTGCGCAGATCGATCCATCGCCATTCTTTTCCGGCGGCGAATGTGGTATTCTCTTCATCACTATATTCATAATAATTACCCCTGAAAATTGTTGGTCTGTCTATTACTGTGGAATTTCCCCAGACATTATTTTGTAACACCACCACTTTTAAATCTTGCGGAGAAAAAGCATTGATTTGATTAGAAGCTGTGCTTACTGATACTTGTACCCGCTGATGGGTTTGAAAGAAATTGCCATTGTAAGGCTGCAACACTTGTGCGGAAACAGAAACTTTTGGATTAACAACTACCAGTCGTTTCGTAAAAGCCAATTTAGAAGTATCATCATTCAAAAAAACTTTCAACAAATAATTGCCCCCTTTTGTGGGAGCAGAATTTCTTTCGGGCAAAAAAGCCTGGTAATGGGTGTACCTGGTTTGTATGATTGATGAATTGCGATAGGTTGTAATGCGGTTGCTTTGAAAACCCCGTATATAATCAAAGGTTTGCACATTGGCCGGTGTCCAGTCGGCATTGCACAATTGAAAACTGTAGTAATAAAATTTTACATCGGCATCCATATCATCAAAATGCAGTTCCAGCTGGTCGTTGGTATTCAGCATAAGAATCGGATAGCTATAAATATCGCCGGCCTTGTACAATTTAACAGAACGAATATTTTCTTTGTAGATATGATCGGGGATTTGCGCCTGTGCTGTAAATGCTGTTATAAAAAACAAGAAGAAGAATATTCTTTTGAGCATGGCGTTATAACAGATTATAATCATTGAATATTGCGAATTTCAGGTAAAAAAAGAGAGAAATCTTCTTTACAGGCTTATTTTTGACGAAAGACTATTATTTTAATTTGAACGTTGCAGGCTTCATAGCAAACCGGGTGGCTTTTAACCAGCAAAAATCTTTCTCCAGATTTATTATACGACTGTCAACCGTTGCAACTGTTATTAGTGTGGCAGTAATGATCGTTACTTTATCGCTGGCCAATGGTTTCCAGGAAACCGTAAGCCAGAAGGTATTTAGTTTTCTCGGCCATATTCGTATCCAGGAAAAACAGCCTGGCAAAGCCATTATTTCTGAAGACACTCCCATAATTAAGGATGATTCATTGATAATAAGTGTTCGCCAAAATCCACAGGTAAAAACGGTACATCCTTTTGCTACCCGATATGCCATTCTTAAAACAAAAGATGAAATAGAAGGTGTACTGCTCAAAGGTTTTGACAAAACTTACGATTTTAAAAACCTTGAACCTTTTCTCATATCAGGAAGACCCATTCAATTTAATGACAGCAGTTATAGCCGGGAGATAATGCTTTCAGCAAATACTGCATCCCGTTTGCAATTGAAGTTGAATGATAAAATACTTGTTTACTTTATAAAGTCTGACGGAAGAATTAGACCTGATAAGCTAACCATTACCGGTATTTATAAAACTGGTATTGAAGAGTATGATAAAACATTTGCCATTGGCGACTTAAAGCTTTTACAACGTTTAAACGAATGGCAGGAGAATGAAGTTGGAGGTTATGAAATTTTCTTACATGATTACAAAAAAATTGACGAGACCGCCAATGAGATTTACGATCTCTATGATTTTCCTATAACCTGGGATGCAGTAAGTGTAAAAAATATTTCGCCTAATATATTTGACTGGCTGAATATGCAGGACACTACCCGAAATGTGCTGATCGTATTTATGGTCATTGTAGCAGTAATAAATTTAATTACTTGTTTACTGATTCTTGTATTAGAACGGATAAAAATGATTGGAATATTAAAATCATTAGGCGCCAGTAACTGGACCGTTCAGAAAATATTTCTTCGCCATTCTGCACTTATTACCATTACAGGTATTGTGGTGGGTACTATTGTTGCATTAGCACTTTTATGGACGCAACAGGCAACAGGTTTTATTAAGCTACAAGAAGAAGCCTACTACATGAGCAGCGCTGCTGTAAAAATTGTATGGTGGCAGGTGTTGGCTATTTGTGCCGGTACATTGCTGGTTTGCTTTCTTGTACTATTAATTCCCTCTATACTGGTAAGAAAAATTCAACCGGTGAAGGCAATACAGTTCAGGTAAGAAGTTTCGGGTTTGGTGTTTAGAGTTGAGTTGTTTTAATAGTTATCTCTTAACAGAGATGTGAGAGAATTATTCCACAGGCAACTGCCGCATTCAATGATTCCGCTTTTCCTTTTTTGCTGATAGTAATTTTTTCGTTGGCTAATGCAAATACTTCAGGACTTATTCCTTTTGATTCGTTTCCGATAATTAGAATACCCTCTTTTATCTTTTCCATGACTGCAATGTCCTTTCCCTTTAATGCGGCTGCGAAAATATTGATATTACTTTGACCATTTAGCCATTCTCTTATATCTGTGTAAACTACTCTCACCCTCGCAATACTGCCCATCGTTGATTGTATTACTTTAGAATTATATACATCAGCACAGCCGTGGCTGCAAATAAGCTGATTTATACCAAACCAATCTGCAATGCGGATAATTGTCCC
>LNFJ01000088.1 GCA_001464625.1 Bacteroidia bacterium Ga0077558
GTGTCACTAATACACAAATCTTGCCTCTAAACCACTGAATTAACGATTGAAATGAAGCTCCAGTTTTATTTACGTTTCCATACCAAATATGGCCAAAGTTTGTGGATTACAGGGAATGTTGAAGAATTAGGTAACAACGATCCCTCCCAAGCCATTCTAATGGAGTATCTCAACGATGAGTTTTGGCATTGCGGAGTAGAAATAAAACGGAAAGAAATTCAAAAAACAGGGGTCTCATATAAATATATTTTAAAGAATGAAGATGGGGAGTTTCTCTATGAATGGGGCAATGATCGCCAGGTAAATGTTTTCAATAAAGACCAGCAAGAAGTGCAGTTAGTAGATACATGGAACCATGCAGGTGAATATGAAAATGTATTCTTCTCCGCTGCGTTTAATAAAGTCCTTCTTTCAGCACATCACACAAAAACTAAAATAACTGCTGATAAAAACTTCACCCATATATTTCGTGTAAAAGCTCCATTGCTTAAAAGGAATGAGGTGGTTTGTATTTCAGGAAGTGGCGAAAGTTTTGATGATTGGGCAGTTGAAAAACCTATTTTACTGGGAAAGGAGGGTGTTTGGTGGACTGCAAAACTGAATTTGCATGAAGCTGGATTTCCCGTTGCATACAAATATGGGGTTTATAATACCAAAGAGAAAAGCTTTGTAAGGTATGAAGATGGTAATAACAGGCTTTTATATGGAGATGCGGCCAAAAAGAAAATTACAATTCTGCATGATGGCTTTGTACACTTGCCCAATAATACCTGGAAAGGTGCAGGCGTAGCAATTCCTGTTTTTAGCTTGCGAAGCAACAACAGTTTTGGTGTAGGAGAGTTTGGCGATATTAAATTGCTAGTTGATTGGGCCAAAATAGCTGGTCTAAAGCTGATACAATTACTGCCGATCAATGATACAATGGCCAATTTTGATTGGACTGACTCTTATCCATATTCGGCTATCTCCGCATTTGCATTACACCCTTTATACATTAACCTTGAAAAAATAGCCGGTAAAGAGTATGCCCCTATGCTTCGTTCGCTAAAAACAAAGCAAAAACAATTAAATGAACTAGCCATCGTCGATTATGAACAGGTAATGAAGTTTAAAATGCCTGTATTAAGAGAGCTTTATGAGATAATAGGCGAAAATTGTTTTGAATCAGACGATTACAAACAATTTTTTATTGAAAATAAGTATTGGTTGGAGTCTTATGCCGCCTTTTCCTTCTTCAGAGATAAATACAGTTGTTCCAATTTTGATACCTGGAAAACTCATGCTATTTACAAAAAATCGGAGATTGATAAACTATGTGAAACAGGTTCTTCTGTCTTTAAAAATATCGGCTTTTATTATTTCATCCAATATCATTTGCATCTTCAATTAAAAGAAGCGGCTGACTATGCGCATAAAAAAGGTGTGGTATTAAAAGGAGATATTCCAATTGGAATATCCCGCTATAGTGTTGATGCTTGGGTAGCCCCAAAAATGTACAATATGTGCTGGCAGGCTGGTGCACCACCGGATGATTTTACTGCTGTGGGGCAAAACTGGGGTTTTCCAACATATAATTGGAAGAAAATGCAGGAAGATGGGTTTGCTTGGTGGAAACAGCGTTTTGAGCAAATGAGTAATTATTTCGATGCTTTCCGTATAGATCATATACTTGGGTTCTTCCGCATTTGGAGTATTCCTGCCAATGCAGTGCAAGGTATTATGGGACGATTTGTTCCCTGCCTTCCTGTACATATCAATGAGTTTGGAGAAAACGGAATTTGGTTCGATTACCAGCGTTATTGTAGACCATTTATTACCGAAGAGGTATTAGAGGAGATTTTTGGAGAAAAAGCAGGGTACATAAAAACGAAATTTGTTGTTGCCAATGAATTGGGAGGGTATGATTTGGCAGAAGAATTTGAAACACAAAAGCTGGTTGAAAAATATTTTACCTCACTGGATGAAACTCAAGAGAACGAGCAATTAAAATTGGGGTTGTATGATTTAATATCTAACGTAATCTTTTTCGAAGAAAGTGGTTCGCAGGGACAGGAATTTCATTTCCGTATTTCGATGGAAAAAACAACTTCCTTCCGGCATCTCATTCCACATGTGCAGGAAAAATTAAGGAGCCTCTACATAAATTATTTTTATCGGCGCCAGGATGATTTCTGGTATAAAGAAGCATTACATAAACTGCCTCAGTTAAAATCGGCCACCAATATGCTTGTTTGCGGTGAGGATTTAGGAATGGTGCCGCATTGTGTACCCGATGTAATGGAGCAACTGGGCATATTAAGTTTAGAAATTCAACGTATGCCGAAAGACCCGCAGAAAGAATTTTTTATACCTAATGATGCCCCCTATATGTCTGTCATTACTCCATCCACACATGATATGAGTACTGTTAGAGGCTGGTGGGAAGAGAACAGGGAACGTACTAAACATTTCTACAACAATGTACTTGGGCAATGGGGAGAGGCGCCTGAATATTGTGAGCCATGGATAAACAGGGCAGTTGTATTGCAACATCTTTATTCACCAGCCATGTGGAGCATTTTTCAATTGCAGGATATTATGGGAATGAGCGATACGCTTCGCAGGGAAAATCCTAATGATGAACGAATTAATAATCCTGCCAATCCTAAACACTATTGGCAATACCGGATGCATATTTTATTAGAAGATTTGATCAAACAAAAGGAATTTAATGAAGAATTGAACGGCTATGTAAATAATAGCGGAAGAGGATAACAGTTATCTTTGCCCGCATGAAACTTCAATACTGGTCGTATAATTTAAAATTTCGCCACCCGTTTACTATTTCAAGGGGAACCAAAACACATCAACCAACACTAATTGTAGAATTGGAGCATTTTGGTATAAAAGGTTATGGCGAAGCACCTGCAATTTCTTACTACCATATCCCCGTAGAAAAAATGATTGAAGATATTGAAGCGAAAAAATCATTCATTGAAAAATTTGCTTTTACTGATCCTGAACGTTACTGGCATTATCTGCATCATTTAATCCCCAATAATTCATTTTTAGTTTGCGCATTAGATATTGCTGCCTGGGATATTTATGGAAAAATGAAAAAGAAAAAATTGTATGAACTCTGGGGAGGCGATATAAGTAAAAATCCAATTTGCGATTACACCATTGGTATCGATAGCATAGAAAAAATGGTAGCGAAGATGAAAGAAAAGCCCTGGCCGATTTATAAAATTAAAGTAGGCACCGCAGATGATATTGGTATTGTAAAAGCTTTGCGTGAAAATACAACTGCAACACTTAGAGTAGATGCAAATGCAGGATGGGATGTGGAAACTGCGTTGAAATTAATTCCACAGTTAGAAGAATTAGGAGTGGAGTTGGTAGAACAACCGCTTGCTAAGGATGATTGGGACGGAATGAAAATATTGTACGCATCTTCTTCTTTACCGTTATATGCTGATGAATCTTGTGTTACAGAAAAAGATGTAGAGAAATGCCATAACCATTTTCATGGCATTAATATCAAGCTAACAAAATGCAGCGGTATTACACCAGCTCGTAGAATGATTGATAAAGCAAAAGAACTCAACATGAAAATAATGGTGGGTTGTATGAATGAATCAACGGTGGGTTCTGCTGCAATTGCTCACTTGCTTCCATTCATCGACCATGTTGATATGGATGGGCCTTTATTATTAGAAGAAGATCTTGCATCTGGTATTGGATATGATTTTGGAAAGATTAGCTATAGCGATGCGCCTGGGTTGGGTATTAGTTATACAGGATTGTATAGCAAGTAACTTCAATACTGTCTTAACAGGGTTAATATTCATGAAAATGATTAGGAATTCCCTTATCATCTTATTTCCAAACTATTCCTTTGCAGCATCTTGCAAACTCTTTTAAAAAAATATAACTCACCTATACCATTCCTTGAGATATAGCGTTATAGATGAGTTAGTCCAAATCCTTGTAAAACCCAATCCAGTACTTGTGAAACCAGTAAAGACCTTACTATTCATTGTATGCCTTCTTATTGGCTATACACCCAGTTATTCTCAAGAGCAAGATAAATCTGCCTCCATAGCCCTTTTTACCGGTGCTATGAATTACCAGGGTGATTTAAATCCCAGCAGCTTCAAGTTTTTACATTCCGGTCTTACCATTGGACTTATTTACCGCAAACCCCTCAATCGTTGGTTTACTCTCAGAGGAGGAATAACTGTTGGTAAAATAATGGCCGCAGACAAATGGAACAGGGACTATTTACAAATGCGTAATCTTTCTTTCACAACAACATTACAAGAAATACATACCGGGCTCGAAGTAAATGTGCTTGATATTTCAACCAATCTTTTTACCCCATATCTCTATGGAGGAGTTGCTGTTTTTCATTTTAATCCCTGGACAAACGATAATAGCGGAACAAAAACATACCTGAAGCCATTAAGTACGGAAGGACAAGGCATATCGGCTTATCCCGAAAGGAAACCTTATCAGCTTACACAATTCTCCCTATCATTTGGTGCGGGTCTCAAGTTTGCTATTTCGGATGCAATACAAATTGGTATAGAACTTAACCAGCGAAAAACATTTACCGATTATTTGGATGATGTAAGCTCCAGCTTTGTGGATGTTGACATACTGCGACAGGAGAGGGGAGATAAAGCAGTGGAACTAGCTTATCGGGCAGACGAAATTCCAAACGGGCAGTTATTATATCCCAATCATGGCGACCAGCGGGGCACTCCTTCTGAAATGGATTGGTATTATTTCTTTGGATTTACATCAGAAATAAAACTACATGCAATTGGAGGCTTATTCGGCAGCAGAACCAATACAAAAGGAGTTAAGAGCCAGCGATGTCCCCGAAATGTGAGCTATTAAATCCATTCTATATAACTTCTCCACAGCCGTGTAGTATTTTTACTAACAAAAACCACATTACGGCCTTAAATTTGCAATAGCGTTTCGAACTCGTTATTGTATGAAAAATATCTTCTTCACACTTATTCTTCTTCTTTCATTTACTGTTTCATCTGCACAGCGTTTGCATATTGGTGTATTTGGCGGAGCTTCCGCATATAATGGAGATTTGACTGATAAGATATTTCCAAAAAAAGTAACCAATGGTGCTCTTGGTATTACCGTTAATTATGAATTACAAGATCAGATTATGCTGCGGGCAGGTCTTACTTATTCAGTAGTTGGGGGAGCAGATCGGTTTAATGATAAAGAGGACATCAGGTTGCGTAATCTTTCTTTTGAAACCTCCATTTTTGAATTTAGTGCAGTGGGTGAATATTATTTGCTGAATTTATATGACAGAAAATATTCTCCATATGCATTTGCGGGTCT
>LNFJ01000089.1 GCA_001464625.1 Bacteroidia bacterium Ga0077558
TTACGCTTTTTCTTATCCCCGTGCATACCAGGAGGATTGCTGTTTTTATCCAGCCACTTACCATTACCTAAAATTGGTTCCCCGAAACGACGGGAAATTTTGGTCTTTGGACCATTGTACCTTGCCATAGTTGTTATTCATTTACGCTTTTTTGTAACGGTGCGTTGATCAGTAAAAGCGTTAAAAAATCAATCAAGCACCCTTTTTTAAAATGAAGCTCTTGGCTCAATATGTATTCCTTTCTCCCCTTTAGGGGATGGGGGTTAAACTCTTCTCTTCTTTGGAGGACGGCAACCGTTGTGTGGTAACGGAGTTACGTCTTTGATCATTACGATCTCAATTCCAGACTGTGATAAAGAACGAATGGCTCCTTCACGACCAGAACCAGGTCCTTTTACAAATACATCGACTCTTTTCAAACCAGCATCCAATGCTACTTTTGCAGCATCACCTGCAGCCATTTGTGCAGCATACGGAGTGTTCTTTTTAGAACCCTTGAAACCCATTTTGCCAGCACTGCTCCAGGCAATTACTTGTCCGGTTTTGTTAGTAAGACTGATGATGATGTTGTTGAATGTAGCTGAAATGTGTGCATCGCCATAAGCGTCTACTTTCACTACTCTTTTCTTTGCAGCGGCTTTACCTGTATCTCTTTTTGTTTCAAAATTTATCCCGATTTTATCGGGACTGAATCAATCCTCCTGCTGACTTACGAAGCGATCCGCAATTGATTCCTATTACAAGTAAGTCGTATAATAAAGAATTCGAAGCCTGTAGTACAGATTCCGAACTCTGGATTATTATTTCTTAGCTGCCTTCTTTTTACCAGCAACAGTTTTTCTTTTACCTTTTCTTGTACGGCTGTTTGTTTTAGTACGCTGTCCACGAACCGGCAAACCTTTACGGTGACGAAGTCCACGGTAGCAAGCAATATCAAGCAAACGCTTAATGCTCATTTGCACTTCTGAACGAAGTTGACCTTCTACTTTCAGTTCTTCAGTAATAGTAGTACGAATAAGATTTAACTCATCGTCATTCCACTCATTTACTTTCTTACTTACATCAATATTATGTTTTGTAAGAATGTATTTCGCAGTAGAGGGGCCAATACCATATATATAGGTAAGACCAATTTCACCTCTTTTGTTTTTTGGTAAGTCAACACCGGCAATACGAGCCATATTTTTTTTATTTTATATTAAGTCTTTTTGTTTTTGCTTCGAGCTTTGAGTTTAGAGCTGCGAGACTTTTGCTCGAAACTCGTAGCTATTGGCTCATAGCTTTCTTATCCTTGTCTTTGCTTAAAGCGAGGATTCTTTTTGTTAATTACATACAGCTTGCCTTTTCTACGAACGATTTTGCAATCAACGCTGCGCTTTTTAATAGATGCTCTTACTTTCATGACGATCTGATTACTTGTATCTAAAATTGATTCTTCCTCTGGTTAAATCATATGGAGAAAGCTCCACACCTACTTTATCACCGGGGAGAATACGTATATAGTGCATTCTCATTTTCCCTGAGATAGTGGCCAGTATTTCATGCCCGTTCTCAAGTTTTACCCTGAACATCGCATTTGATAAGGCCTCCAGGATTGTACCATCCTGTTTAATAAGGGGTTGTTTCGACATATAATTTTTAGGAACGCAAAGGTAGGAGTATCAGGCCTAAAAAAGAAATAACCCCAATTATTTTTAGGGGTTATGTGGAAAAACATACTGGTCCAGATGTACTTTAGTCATGTCCAGATACAGATTTTGAAGCTCATGCACTCCCAACGGAACGTTGAAATGCCGCCTATCTTCCCTCCACCACATTTCCACCTGGGAAAAATCGCCTCTTTTGGGAGTTACCAAACGAAAGGAGTCTTTCTTATATTTTACGGATCCATCAGTTTCCTCGCTGGTAAAACCCAGTCGTTGCAACTGGCTTTCGTCTAAAGGCACCGTATGCATTTGCTCCGGACTATACCAGAACTCCTGTACTCCATTATTGACCAATGCCTGGTTTTCTTCCTGGCTGGTTCTTACAACGGTTCCTTCCCGCATAATACCTTCGTCATTTACTGTAATTATATCACCTGATTTTAGGTTACCAATTTTTAGCATAGCAAATCGTTTTAGTAAGTGAATATAAAAAAGTTTACAAAAATTACGAAATAGGATTTTTAAAAAGGCTGGTCTATGATTTGCACGGGAAAAGAAGTATTTTCAATTTCTCATTAACTTATTTACACATTCTACACTCAAAATCAACACACATGAAAAAAAGTTTGTACGGATTTGCAATTATTGCATTAATTCTAGGAATGGCCTCTTGTAGCAGCAAAAAAGAATCTGCTTCTTCAATAGCTCAGCAATGGTGCGACCTGAATGGCAAAGCTTTTAAAGCTGCCGAGGGTGCTGAAAAAGATGCGGCTCAAGCTGCCCGCAAAAAATTTGAAGAAGAAATGGAAGCTAAATACAAAGATGATAAAGCATTTATGGATGAAGTAGGAAAAGAAGTAGAGAAATGTGAAGATGCGTCTGAAGGACGATAAAAATTGCGTCTTTAATATTAAAAAAGGTATATAAAGCTCTTCGTACTTTATATACCTTTTTTACTTTACTACTAGCAATATTATTCCGCCCAGCTCATTACATAGTTTCCATTCTCAATTTCCAATGCCTGCTTCGTCAACATCAATGGCCGGAAAGTATCTACCATCACAGCCAGCTCCTGCGTTTCTTTTTTACCAATACTTTTTTCTACTGCACCGGGATGCGGGCCGTGTGGAATACCGGCAGGATGTAAGGTGATCATTCCTCTTGTTACATTTTTACGACTCATAAAATCGCCATCTACATAATAAATAACTTCATCACTATCAATATTACTGTGATTATAGGGTGCAGGAATTGCATTCGGATGATAATCATACAACCTGGGTACAAATGAGCATACCACAAATGCATTTGTTTCAAATGTTTGATGTACTGGTGGTGGCTGGTGTACACGGCCTGTTATAGGTTCAAAATCATGAATTGAAAAAATGTAAGGGTAGCAACAACCATCCCAACCAACAACATCAAAAGGATGAGTACCATAGTGCAAACCGTACAACATTCCTTTCTTTTTAGCCTTAATTAAAAAGTCTCCGGTTTCATCAAAGGTTTGTAAATCCTGCGGCGGACGAATATCTCTTTCACAGTAAGGAGAATGTTCCATCAACTGTCCGAACTTACTCATGTATCGTTTGGGATATCGAAGCGGCGAAAATGATTCTACAATAAACAACCTGTTCTTTTCGTCTGCAAATTCAATCTGGTAAATCGTTCCCCTTGGCAATACAATATAATCACCATAACTAAATGGCAATTGCCCGTATTGTGTTTTTACTGTACCGCTGCCTTCATGCACAAATATCATTTCATCAGCATCGGTATTCTTATAATAATAATCTTTAGTTCCACTTATTGGTGCGGCCAATACAATATGACAATCGTTATTAACCAATACAGGAATGCGACTTTGTAAAAACTCGCCACCAGGTTTTATATTAAAACCTTCGAAGCACCGGTGCTGCAACATTTTTTCTTCTGCAATAATTGGCGACACATCTTGCTGTGGTTCTGTTTTTATTATTTGTGTGGGTGGATGGCAATGATAAAGCAGCGAATAATCATCGCTAAAACCTTCAGTAGAAAATAATTGTTCGCTGTACAATCCGCCATCGGATTTGCGGAATTGGGTGTGGCGTTTGTGTGGAATGTTTCCAAGTTTATAGTAATGAGACATGATTCTTGAATTAATAATGAATAATGGAGGATTCATAATGAGAGTGGCTCATTAAAATTATTACTTCTCCAATTCAAGGGACACCATTAGAAAATAGTATTTCCATTTTCTTTTGTCGATATAATATGTGAAGTTGCGGTGAAAAGGCATATTTTACTTTGGTTACGATCCTAATCTCTAAGCTTATCGAAGAGTCGAAGGATTGATTTTAACTTGCTGATTCAAATTTACAACTCTCCATTGACAAGAATAGGATTAATATCAGATACACATGGCTACCTGGATGAAGCCGTTTTCAAATATTTTGAAACCTGCGATGAGGTTTGGCATGCAGGAGATTTTGGGGATATTAGTTTAGCTAATAGTTTAAAAGAGAAGAAAGAGCTAAAAGGAGTTTTTGGTAATATTGATAACCAGGCTATCCGCAATGAGTTTTCCGAGCAATTAGTTTTTATGTGCGAAGAAGTAAAAGTTATGATACGGCACATTGGCGGGTCTCCACCAAAATACAACCCGGAAACAAGAAAAGAATTATTGCTGCATCAACCACAGCTTTTTATTAGTGGCCATTCGCATATTTTAAAAATCATGTACGATGAAAAAATTAGTTGCCTGCACATGAACCCAGGAGCAGCAGGAAAACATGGTTGGCATAAAGTAAGAACATTGATCCGTTTTGTAATTGATGGCAAGGAGATGAAGGATTGCGAAGTAATTGAACTGGGGAAAAGATAGCCAGCCTTTAAACAAATCTGTTAAAAACAACCGTTCATAAAAAATAATAAACCTGAATTAAGTAAGGCTATATCTTTCTTAAAAATTATCATCATGCGAAAGTTGATCACTGCTTCAATCCTTGCAAGTGTATTTTTCCTAAATGCCAAGGCACAACAAGGTAACGCATCAGAATTGCAACAAATTGAAACTACCGTAAACTGGTACTTTGACGGATGGGCCACAGGCGATTCTACCAAAGTGGGCAGGGCTATGCACAGCACTTGTCATTTAAAATTTTTTCGTGACGGAAAATTTTCTGATATAACGAGAGCTGATTACTTATCCCGGTTTAAACTGCATGCCCGCCCAGATAGTTTAATTACCCGCATCGCATCTATTGATTTAACGGGCAATATTGCATCTGTTAAAGCAGAAATAATAACTGCTACTGATATTTTTACTGACTATTTTAATATGATAAAAACCAACGAAGGATGGTTTATTACAGATAAAATTTCAACCCGAACACCAAAAAAATAATTCTATATTATTATAATCTTACTAAAAAAAACAAAGGAGTAATTGAAGTTAGCAAAGCTTTTTATTATGAAGACATAACAAAATAGCTCCGGCAAATGCGGAGCTATTAATTATTTATTAGTTTTTATAAAAATCACATTCCTGGAAACCACGGCCTTCCTATATTCTCTCTAAAGGGCCATGGTATTGAAATTAAAATTATCAGCAAAGCAAGTCCGTAGAACAATAATGTTCTTTTATGTTTTACCGTATCAGCAACATTCTTTTTTGAATACGAATAACCGACATGTATAAGAATGATGGCTATCACCATTCCGAGAAGGTGTTCGACCGCAAAAAATCTTGCGGCAGCATTTTTCATCACCACCCCCATTCCGTTGCTTTGAATACTTTTTAAACCCCACGGACCAGTAATCCACTGGTACAACCCAACAAGCAGCATTATGTCAGCAAAAATCATCAGGAATAATCCAGTTTTTTTATGCCCTGCAGTAAATGCCTTGTGCCTGTCAGCAAAACTTTTGTAAAGTGCAACTAATAAAAGTATGAGTATAACCCAGCGTAGTAAACTGTGGAGATGTAATAATCCTTTTTCCATAGCAATTGTTTTGAATGCTCAAAGCTACAACAGCATGAGTCAACATCAAAACTTATTATAAAACAAGCTTTTGCAGATACTATTGATTAAACTACTCTGCCCAATCAGCAACGAAAATATTAGTGTCTCTGGTACCTCCGTTATTGCGGTTACTACAAAAAACTATTTTCTTACCGTTAGGAGAAAACATCGGGAATGCATCAAAACCTTTATCCCGGCTGATCTTTTGAAGATTGGTTCCATCATCGTTAATGGTATAAAGATTAAATGGAAATCCTCTCTTGTATTCGTGATTGGAGGCGAAAATAATTCTTTTGTTATCCGGCATATAAGCTGGTGCCCAGTTGGCCTGACCGTATGTTGTAACCTGGCGGGCATTGCTGCCATCTGCATTGGCTACCCATACTTCCATATTGGTTGGAGCCACTAAGTTTTCTGCTAATAACTCCTTATACTCTTTTATTTCTGCTGCTTCTTGGGGACGGCTGGCTCTCCAAATTAATTTAGACCCATCAGGGCTAAACCAGGCACCGCCATCGTATCCAAGTGCATTGGTGATGCGTTGCTCTTTGCCGCTTTCTAAATCCATAATATATAATTCAATATCGCCATCCTTGGTACTTGTGTAGATCATTTTCTTTCCATCAGGCGATAAAGTTGCCTCGGCATCATAATAAGGAGAGTTGGTTAATTGCTTTACAATTTTACCATCAAGATCGGTCATAAAAATATCGAAGCTGCTATATAGTGGCCAGATGTATTTGTTGCCATATTTTGCTCTGTCAGGTACTGGCGGACATTCGCTGCTGCCAAGATGTGTAGATGCATAAATAATATGTTTACCATCTTTAGTAAAGAAGGCGCAAGTGGTACGACCCTTACCAGTACTCACCCTTTTATAATTAAAAGTTTCGCCTTTTTTGGTAGGAACTTTTCCAACAAAGATCTGATCGCAGGGTGTGCCATCTTTTATGTTGGTACGTTGAAAAACGAGATATTTGTTATCGTAGCTCCAATAAGCTTCTGCATTATCACCTCCAAAAGTTAACTGTTGAATATTCTTGAAATGTGTTTCTTCTGCATATTTCAAAGTATCAGACGGGTCTGAAGGAGAACTGGCTAGTTTTGCACTATTATTACAAGCAGAAAGGACCAGGGCCAACTGTATGGAAAAGAATGCAAGTTTTTTCATTATAATTCGTTTTATGAGCAGCAAACTGCTTATTGGGCTGCAAAGTTACCCTGTTAAAATATTATTTTGTCAGCCGATTGTCATACTCCACTTATAAAATCATTTAGTTTTGCGCTATGAAAAGCTATATAAAACTGTTTTTTACCTTTTTATCTGCATTACTTTTTTTAATTCGATGTGATAACCAGGAATCCACATCTCCCTATAATGAAGTGTTGACAAAACCACCTTTTGCTGAAATTACAGACAGTATCAACAATGACCCGGAAAATCATGGATTATATTTTCGAAGGGCTATATTACTAAATACTAATAATTTACCAGAGCCAGCCCTGGCGGATTTTCAAAAAGCCTGGTCGCTAAAAAAAGAAGAGCAATACGCATTGGGTATTGGCACATTACTGCTCGAAAAGAAACCAGATTCCGCTATTATTTTTTTAAATAAAGCGTTGACAGAAATCCCGAACAGCATACTACTGCAATTAAATCTAGCCCGATCGTATGCTGCGCAAAATAAAAATGAAGAAGCATTGGCCTTGTGTAATACCATTTTACAATCTTACCCGGAGCAAGTGGATATTTTAAAAATGAAAGCCGACCTGCTGAGCAAAAAAGGAAATGATGCTGAAGCCATTACAATATTTGAAAAAGCATATTCTATAGCACCTTATGATGTAGAACTGAATAATATGCTGGCCTTAAAATATGCAGAAACAAAAAATAGCAAAGTGCTGGCATTAACGGATTCGCTGATTAAAGTGGACTCATTAGGTATTCATGCAGAGCCTTATTATTACAGGGGCATTTATTATGCTACCATCAATGATAAAGAAAAAGCTATTTCTAGTTTTGATTTCGCCATTGCACATGATTATAATTTTAAGGAGGCCCATATAGAAAAAGGGGCTATCTACTACGAAAGAAAGCAATATGAAGAAGCGTTGAAAATTTTCAATTTGCTGCTAACCGTTTCTCCAAAATATGCTGATACTTATTACTGGATCGCTAAATGCCAGGAAGCAATGGGGAAAAAGGAGGATGCGAAGCTGAATTATCAAAGAGCCTACAGTTTGGATAATACAGATATAGAAGCAAAAGAAGCGGCCGATAAACTGAAATAGAATTATCTTGCATCGCAAACGGACACACATGCCCATCATTGCACCCTCTCTTCTTGCTGCCAATTTCTTAAACTTAGATGCTGAATGTAAAATGCTGAATGAAAGCCAGGCAGACTGGTATCATTTAGATGTAATGGATGGCCGCTTTGTACCCAATATTAGTTTCGGACCAATGTTGATCGAATTTTTTCGCAAAGCCACTACTAAAGTTTGTGATGTTCACCTCATGATTGAGGAGCCAGAAAAATATGCTGAGCAATTTAAAAATGCCGGGGCTGATATTCTTACCGTTCATTTAGAAGCCTGCAACCATTTGCATAGAAATATTCAACAGATAAAAGCATTGGGTATGAAAGCAGGTGTTGCACTAAATCCTCATACTCCCGTAGCATCACTTAGTGATATATTGCATGATATTGATCTTGTATGCCTGATGAGTGTGAACCCGGGTTTTGGCGGACAAAAATTTATTCCATTTACATTAGAGAAAATAAAACAACTCCGCAAAATGATTGATGAGAAAGGATTGCAGGTACATATAGAAATAGACTGATGTGCTGGTCGCTGGGAATACTGTTTTTAAATCTGTTGACCCTGCTAAAACTATCCAAGAGCTTAAACAACTATAGAAAAGATTTAATCAATTTTATTGATAGACCCTTACATAGTCCACCATCATTTTCTGTGGAAAGATGTTATCATTAATACCGAACTTACCGCCCCAATTACCCCCTACAGCTATATTGAGCAATAAATGAAATGATTTATCAAAAGGCCATTCTTCCGCATTGACACCGGTGTTTTTAAAAACCAGGTACTCTTCGTTATCAACAAAAAAATGAATGGCATTTTCTGTCCACTCAATTGCATACACATGAAAAGAACTTGAAAGATCTTTTCGTAACACTCCCTTTGTTTTTTGGGTGCCTTGTAAATGATTAAATGCGCCAGTATGTACGCTGCCAAAAACAGAGTCAGGCATATAGCCAACATTTTCCATAATGTCTATTTCACCACTATGCGGCCAGCCACCATATTCCCAATTAGTTGGCAACATCCAAATGGCAGGCCATATACCTTTTCCTTTGGGTAGTTTTGCCTTTACTTCAATACGGCCATATTTCCAATCACCTTTATTTTTTGAAACTAATCTGGCTGATGTATAATTTTTCCCGCTAACATGGGCATTCTCTTTTCTGTTCCAGGTATAATATTGCAACTCATTATTACCCCAACCGCACACATCAGGGCATCCATCCCCTTTATCATAACCCCATCTTGCGGTATCAGGTAACCCTTTATAATTAAATTCATCTGCCCATACTAATTTTTTAAACCCGGACTGTGAGAGTGCAATACAACTCCAGCATGTAAACAACATTGTTATAAATACAGGTTTCATTTAATTTTACTTTTAATAAATTCAACTAACTGTTTTCAATTGACTTTGTGCTTTGTTAAATCTACGTATCTTGTAGCATTATCGCTTATGAAAATGCCCTTTCGCCAATTACTGCTTACAACTGTCTGCATTTTGCTTGTGGCAATTTCTTTCTCGCAAAGTAAATCTGCCTACGTTTCAGGAAAAGTAGTGGATGAAAATGAAAATCCCTTATCAAAAGTTTCAATAGCTATTCTTGGGCAGTCAAAAGGTTTTACTACCAACGACTCTGGTTTATTCCGTATAAAGGTTACTGCCGAAAAAGCTTTTGCCCTGGTATTTACTTACACAGGCCGCAATGCTGTACAAAAAAATTTCTTACTCAGCGAAGGTGAAGAAGAAACGATCATTATCCGACTTGAAAGGGGAGATAAAACGTTAGAAACTGTAGTTGTTACAGACCAGCGGGATAGACGAGAAGCAGGTTTGATTCGCCCCAACCCTAAAACAATTCTTAATCTTCCTTCGGCAATTACAGGGGTAGAAAGTTTAATAAAAATATTTGTCGGCTCTAATAATGAACTGACATCACAATACTCCGTTCGTGGTGGCAGCTACGATGAGAACCTTATTTATGTAAATGATTTTGAAATATTCCGCCCTTATCTGGTAAGAAGCGGGCAACAGGAAGGACTCAGCTTCATCAATCCTGAAATGGTTCGTGGTATAAGTTTTTACAATGGCGGTTTCCAGGCAAAGTATGGCGATAAAATGAGCAGTGTGTTGGATATTCAATACAAAAAACCAAAACGCTTTGGCGGTTCAGCTTATATCGGTGTATTAGAACAAGGCTTGCAATTTGAAGGTATCAGCAAAAATTCAAAATTCAGTTATTTGTTGGGTGTTCGTAATCGTAGTAACAAAAACTTATTAGGCAAGCAGGACACACAAGGAAATTATGTTCCGTCGTCAGCAGATTTCCAGGCATTGTTAACTTATCAATTCAATCCAAAATGGTCGGCGGAAATACTCAGCAATATTTCGCAAACCAAATTTTCATTGATCCCACAGTTTAGTCAACTTACTACTTCTGTTTATTCACCAATTTTCACTACCACTATTGGTGTTGATATTTTCTTTGAAGGAAGAGAGAAAGATCAGTATCAAACCAATATGCTGGGTTTTTCTCTCATCAACCAGGTAAGTAAAAAGTTGAAATTAAAATGGATGGCTTCCCGATTTGAAAATGATGAGACAGAAAATATCGACATCATCGGCTCTTATTTATTTGGTGAACGGGATTTTGACAAACGTAATCCCACTTATGGTTTAATCATTAATCCATTAGGTGCAGGTGTCTATCACAACTGGGCAAGAAATGAATTAAATATTGAGAACTGGAACGTCTCTCACAAAGGGAATTATGAGCAAGGTAAACATGCTTTTCAATGGGGCGTAGGATACGATAAAACAAAAATTGCTGATCGCTTAAACGAATGGGAATTCCAGGATTCTGCTGGGTATGCTTTACCCTATCAACCTAATATGTTGCAATTAAGCAAAGTTTTAAAATCAACAGCTAATTTAGACATCAATAAATTTTCAGGTTACCTGCAGGATAATATTTTATTGGGCGACTCTAATAATTCTACCACATTAACAGCCGGTATACGTTTCAATTATAATTCGCTCAACAAAGAATTCCTGATCTCTCCCCGCATCGGTGCCAGTTGGAAACCCAATTGGAAAAAAGATATTATTTTTCGTTTGGCAGCAGGAGCCTATCACCAACCACCATTTTACAGGGAGCTTCGGAGATATGATGGAAGCGTCAACGTTAATTTAAAATCGCAAAAAAGCTGGCAGGGTGTTGTTGGATTTGATTACAATTTTGTTGGCATTGGTGGACGACCTATGCGATGGACCACTGAAGCTTATTATAAAAACATGACCGATGTAGTGCCGTATGATATTGACAATGTTCGCATCCGTTATTTTGGAGAGAACAATGCCAAAGCCTACGCTGCCGGTATTGAAATGCGATTGCATGGTGAATTGGTGGAAGATGCAGAAAGTTGGATAAGCCTCGGCATTATGAAAACATCTGAAGACATTGCCGGCGATCATTACTTCCGTTATAAAAATGCAGCCGGAGAATTCATCACTGCACAAAGCACCGACCAAGTGGTGGATGATAGTGTTCGCTTTGATGTAGGTTGGTTACGCCGACCTACGGACAGACGGGTTACATTCGGAATGTATTTTTCTGATTACCTCCCTACCAATAAAAATTTTAAAATGTACCTGAACCTATTGTATGGTGCTAACATGCCGTACAATATTCCCGGTGCTACCCGATATCGCAATGCAGCAGTGATAGATCCATATATAAGAGCCGATATTGGTTTCAGTGCATTGCTGATGGATGATGATCGCAGCAAACGCCGCAGCCACTCTCCTTTCCGCAACTTTGATAATATCTGGGCCAGTCTTGAAGTATTCAATATTATTGACCGAGCCAATACTATTTCTTATCTCTTTGTAAAAGATTTTTCCAACACGGTTTATTTATTACCTAATAGACTTACTCCACGGTTGCTAAATTTTAAGATTGTAGCGAGGTGGTAAGCCCTGAGCTTGACGAAGGGTTATTTACCCAGCTAATTGCTACTAGCATCTCCTGTTGCGTCGCACTCTTCTACGTCCCGTTTTCATGGCAACTGTTAAACTTTTCATTGAAATTTCCCTTATTAACCAAAACTCCTAACTTAGAAATCAATGAAGCAGCAGATTATATCCTTAACCATAAATATTGCACAGCCATGTAAAGAAAACTGGCATGACATGACCCAACTGGAACAAGGAGTTTATTGCAAAAGCTGTTGCAAAGAAGTAATAAACTTCTCTTCGTTAACTGACACAGAAATAGTTGGCTACCTTGAAAAAAGGAAAAGTGAAAGAATGTGTGGCCGTTTTAAAAAAGAGCAATTAAACAAACCTCTAATTCATATTTCACCGGATGTCTTGTATATGGATATTCCTCTTTGGAAAAAATTTCTTGCAGCTGTAATTATTTGCTTTTCAAGTTTTTTGATTAGCTGTGAAAGCAAATCTTCAACGTATGAAGATATCCAAGTTCCGAAACAATCTGTTGTTACAGCCACTTCATTATCAACTCCGGCTAGAGAAGCAAAGAGTTATATACATCTTTCTGAAAAAGATTCAGTTGACGCAAGTTGTAGTATGGTATTCGGAAATTTTACTGTCACCTCAGAAACTCAAATCAAAGTACCGATTTTTAAAAAATAAGTACATCCAGTATAAAATATTAAAACCATTTCCCCTTCTTCCTATCCCACGTAGTTATTCCAATCTTAAACTGTACAGGATTACGAAACTGGTTAGCAGCAGAACCCACCACATACACACCCAGTTTAAATTTCCCTAACTGGTTAAACGGATATTTAAAAACTCTTTCTACACCCGTAAAAACCTCTGCATAGCGTAAGTTTCTTTCAGGTGCAATTAAAAATCCGGCTCCGGCAATTTCTCTTAACCCGATCTTTTTAAAGAACGGAATTTTATTCAGCAATGCCCCGTTGAACTCATGTATATAATGCCCTTCATAAAATTGTTTGAATGTGGCAAAAGTAGAATCCAACGATTGAAAAGCTTCACTCGGATTCATAAATAATAAAGGATCTCCACGCCGCTGGTATTTATAATCGACCAACCGCAGATCTTTTTGATTCAAGAATGATCCTGTTTTAAAAGAGTAAGAAGAAGTTCCCATCACTCCCAGTTTGGCAGATTGCCTAATGCCAAATTCTAAATAGTCAAAATCAATGACACTCTTCATTAAGCCCGGAATACCTTTTCTCCATTGCACATAAAATGTTGGCCAGGCAGAACCGAGTATTACTTTTTCTTTCGGCTCCCTGATGTATCGTTGTCCGGGAGTGTACTCTAGTCGCAACTGTCCATAAAATGCATTGTAAGAAGGAAAAGGAACTGCCTGGTTATCATCCAGCAAATCATCAAACAAACTATCTACCCTGCTATTGGTTTTATAATCACTAACCGAACGGCGAAAGGCTACATCAACATTGGAAAATAAATATAGTCCATTCGCTAACTCTATACTATGCCCCAACCCTACGGCCTGGTGCAAATAAACATTGTTCCGCTTGATCATGTTGATCCATGCATCTCCGCTAAAGATGGCTTCAAAACTTTTTTCAACACTAACATAATAGTAACCCCGGTTAAAAGGATTATACAACCTGTTTATTCGCACTGCACCATTAATATCTTTATTGCGAAAGCCATAACTCAAATCACCATTGATAAAAATATTCTTCCGTGACTCAAATGTTTTTGAATAACCAACAAAAGCTTGTAAACGGGTTCCTCCAAAACTGAAGGGCTGATAGAGAGTATATAAGGCTGGCAAATTCCAATGCCTTCTTTTTTCATGGTCGTTCAACTCTTGACCTTTAAACAAAATTTTCTGCCAGGTAATTTTATTGGTAACGCTGTCCACAGAATCAAGATATGCTTTGGTATGCGTAGCTTGATAGATGCTGTCTTTATAATGAATAAAACGAACTTCTTTCTCTGTTAATGGCTCCGTACGATTTGCCTGCCAGAAACTACTATCTCTTTTATAGGCTTCCGCAGCAGCAGAACTAAGCTCTGTACCAAAATATTTTTTATCAAAAATTTTATTCAGTTCAAAATCTTTATAGCTCACTACCGTACGACCAGAAGATTTCTTTTTATCTGACAGAGCTTTATACGTCAACTCCTGCCGGGTTATCATCCATGCTTTCCCATTTACGAATTCGTATTGCTGCTCTACTTCAAAAAAATCATACTCAGCTAAATGATATTTGGGCAATTGTAGTTTTGTATGCAGCACTACCCAGATACTATCTACAATGGTAATTTCACCTTCGACTGTCGCATTGCTCAACTGCCGTGGTTTCACACCAATGGTGTAAATCTTTCTTCCGTTGATGGTTTCTGTTTTGAGTGTTTTAAAACGATAGGCCATCAATCCGCTATAACTAAGCGGAGATAGAAAAGGTGTTTGAGAAATAGTGGGAATGTTGACGATATTATTATAAAAATTAAAATCAGCTTCTGTTGTAGAAAGAAAAAACAAGTTATTTGCATTTCCTCTTTTACTTACTCCGGTTCTTTCTTCCTTTATTCGGCGGGAAGATTCTCTGTCAAGCCGCAGTACAATCTCTGCAAATGCCATACGATTCATTTCTGCATTACCGGCATTGGCTTTTAGTAATGAATCATTCTTTGCTTGTTTCTTTGGTTTCTTTACTTCCATCGAATCTTCCTGCAAAGCTTTGATGTACACATTGCAGGAATAGGCACCTGCCGCTGCTTCTATCGTCTCTTTGTTTCGGATTACGTTGCGGATATACTCTTCGGCCTTGTCTTTAAATTTTCCTTTGATGGTTACTTCGGAAAGATTAGTAGCATCGCTGGCTTCCAGTATTATATCCTGCTGAAGATTTGCTTTTCGAATAATAATGCTAAGCACCTGAGCTTTATAGCCCACCATACTTACTATCAATTCATACTTACCTTCATCCAGTTCTAATTCATAGCTGCCATCTTCTTTTGTAACACTGCCTTGCTTGTATTCTTTTACCTGTACACTGGCAAAAGCAAGCGGCTCCATCTTTGCATTGGTAATTTTTCCGTAGAGTTTAACGGATTGTGCTGTAGCAGCAGAACTTACAATTAGCAGTGTGATTAAGAGGTTTCGGTACATAGCAGTAGGCGGCAAAGTAAAATGATATTGCTATTGCTTTGGTAGCGACTACTCTTAAACGAAGAGTTTTGAGAAATATTTAACTGGTGAAGGCTATTCTTACATTTTCCCACCGGCGCCATACAAAGCCAATCCAAAAAATAGTAGACCGCTTAGTGCGACATAAGCAAACAGAAGCCATCGATAGTTCTTTTGCTTTTCTAAAGGCATCTTCTCCCATCTGGACCTGATTACTTCGTGACTAAACCTGCTAACTCTTATATATCGGATATAATTTATAACAAATAAGCTAATAAGTAACCCTACTCCAAATTCTTTAGATAAATATATTTCACCCAATCCGATATATCCGCACAACCATACAACAGAAATAATATTAAATGTTTGCAACCCTGAAACAGCACAGCTCGAAGCAAATTCCGGGCTGCTCTCTGATGGCATTTTATATAATTTATAAAATGAAAAATACAAGAAGTCGAAAAAAGAAAGCATTAAACGTCTGTTTTAGTTTACATTACTTATCTATCTCCACCTATTCCTAAATCGATCCCAGGTCGTTAATCCAATTTTAAACTGCACAGGATTATTAAATTTGTTGGCTACAGAACCTACTACATACACACCCAACTTCACTCTTGCCAATGGATTGAAAGGCCATTTGAAAACCCGTTCAATACCACCAAAGAATTCAAGGTAACGCAGATCTCTTTCAGGTGCGATCAAAAATCCACCTCCGGCTATTTCTTGTAGTTTTAATTTCTTAAAGAACGGAATACGATTGATAAAAAATCCATTGAACTCATGTACCAGATTGCCTTGAAAATATCTATCAAACACCGGAAAGGTAGAATCCAATGCCTGGAATGAACGATTGGGATTTTGAAAAAACAACGGATCACCCTGCCGCATAAATTTATAATCTATAATGCGAAGATCTTTGGTGTTTATAAAATCACCCGACTTAACTATATAAGAGGTGTTGCCCGCCACACCGGCATTTATACTATGCTCTATACCAAATTCCAGGTAATCAAAATCAATTTTACTTTTAAATAATTTGGGTACTCCTTTTCTCCAGGTAACATAAAAAGTAGGCCATTTAGAACCGAGGAATATTTTCTCTCTTGGCTCCCGTATGTATCTGAGTTTAGGTGTATAAAAAAGTTTTATTTCATTGTAAGTTGCATTGTACGCTTCGAAATCAACCGGCGGTTCATTGGGAATACCAAAAATACTGTCGGCATTATTACCTACTTTATAATCACTAACCGACCGGCGAAATGCTACTTCTACCCTATTCATTAAATGTAATCCATGCAATATCTCCAACTGGTGACCGGCCTCCAATGAATTGTTTAAATAAATATTACTCCGCTTCAATACATTCACCCAGGCATCACCGGGATAAATAAATTCAAAATTTCGTCCTGCTTTAATAGAAAATTCGCCCCGGCTAAAGGGATTATACATTCGTTGCAAACCGATTGATCCATTCACATCTCTATTTCGAAAACCATAACTAACATCAGCTTCTAAGGATAAATTTTTCCTGGAAGTATAGGTTTTTCGATAAGCACCAGCCAATTTCAATCTTGCACCACCAAATGCTACCGGCTGTATCATAGAAGTAATGGGAGGCAGTATCCACATTCTTTCTTTGCGATGGTCGTTAAAAATCTGCCCGAAGATCAGCATCTTCTTCCAGGTAATTTTGTTCAACACTCTGTCCATTGAATCGAGATAGGCCACACTTCTTGTATAGCGATAAATACTATCCTGGTAACGGGTGTATAATTCCTGTTGTTTGGATAACGGTTCTGCCCGTACCGATTTCCAGAAGGTAGAATCTTTTTCATATGCTTCAATAGAAGTAGAGCTTACTTCCATTCCAAAATGTCCCTTCTTAAAATTCTTTTTCAATTCATAACCGGAGTACACCACCGTTGTTTCTCCATACAAACGTCCTTTCTTTGTTTTGGAATAGTAGTTGAATTGTTGCCTCGTTATCATTCTTGCTCTATCACCAAACGCTTCATACTGCTGTTTTACTTCCATAAAATCATACTCCGGCATATGCGCCTGCGGAAGCCTGAACTCAGTAGAAAAAACGGCCCAGGTACTATCTTGTATCGTTATTTCTCCTTCAATAGTGGCATTACTCAATTGTCGTGGACGAATAGCTATCGTGTAGACTTTTGGTTTTATGGTGCGATCAATTTTTATAGTTTTAAAACGATACGCCACCAATCCGCTATAACTTAATGGAGATACGAATGGAATTTTAGAAACAGGGGGTGCTTGTATCAGGTTATCGTAAATATAAAAATCACCTTCGGTGGCTGATAAATAAAAAAGGCTGGAAGTATTTCCTTGCTTTTTTACACCTAATCGTTCTTCTTTTAATTGGCCGCCTGCACTTCTATCCAATTTCAATAGAACTTCAGCCAGCGACATACCTTCAAAATTTTCCTTCAACAACGAGTCGGCTACTTCTCTTTTTTTGGTAACACCAGAATCTAGTTGGAAGGCTTTGATGTAAACATTAGCAGAATAAGAACCAATAGCATCAAGAACAGATGCTTTATTTTGAATCACATTCCGAACCAGCTCTTCTGCCCTATCCCGGGTTTTTACTTTTAATATAACTTCAGAGAGATTAGATGTTTCGTTGTCTTCCAGTACTATGGTTTCCACCACATCCGCATTGTTAATGTAAACAGTTGTAACTTTTGTTTTGTACCCAACAATACTTACCACTACATCATACTTTCCCCGTTCCAGGTAAAACGCATACGAGCCATCATCGTTGGTAACAGATCCTTTTTTTAATTCCTTTACTTCAATACTGGCTAATGGCAGTGGTTCTTTTTTATCATTTACCACCCAACCGGAAAGTTTATAGAGCTGGCCATTGGCAAACTGAACTACTAGTAATAAGACAATAAGTGAAGAGTACTTTAGTTTCATTCAATAGGAATAGTTGCAAAATTTGTGATTCTTTCGGGCTTTAACTAACCTGCGGGTATCTTTTCGTTTAATATTAACAGGAAAGTTGGCGCAAAGATGAGCTATTCGTCAAAAAATTGGTTGCAACGGTTTTCATACTTAAAAGTTTTTTTTACCGGGCAGCGATGCTACTAGCATCGTCCCTTGCGTCGCACTCTTCAACTGTAGTAACACAGATGAGCAAATACAACCCAACCCATTTTTCTTCAATGCAAATTTTATTTAACTCCCCCCTCTTAGGAGGGGAAGTGTCCTATTATTAAATTCTTACTATCCATGTTTACTTTGGATTCTGATAGCCAAAAAAATAGTTCATTAAACGGTTTCCCCTCCTTGGAGGGGCGAATGTAGGAAAACTAGTTGCTGTAGTTATTTGGGGTGGGTTGCTCACCAATGAACAGAAAGATGAAGAGTGCGACGCAAGGGACGATGCCCAGAGAACTATAGTTTGTAAAACAACATGTATTATTACTAGTAAATACTCTATACGTAAAAAAATCTTAACTAAAACTTCAGGAAACACATTACTATTCACACTTGTGAATAATTAACTTTAGGAAATAATAGCTATCGTAAGTTATATTTGAAAAAGAGGGGTAAGCTTCCCGCATAAAGGGATGACGCAAACTAATCCGGTACAGCCCTTCGCCGGCTTTTTGAAAACATGGCGCTGCTTCCTACCCAATGAATGAGGCAACCATACAAACTGAAGTGAATTGACAGACACAATCATCAACCTTGAAACCGTTAACCCTATTGAATTTTTTGGTGTAAACAACGGCAAACTCGACATTCTCAAAAAGAAATTTCCTCTATTAAAAATTCTTTCCCGTGGCACTCAATTAAAACTGAGCGGGGCTCCCGAACAGATTGAAACTGCCAGAGAAAAAATTTCTCTTATTGTTACCTACCTGGAACGCAATGGCCACATGAGCCAAAATTATTTTGAACAGGTATTGGGTGGCGACGATGCAGAGGTGATCGACCATTTTCGGGAGAAAAACCCCAATGAAGTATTGGTGTTTGGTCCCAATGGAAAATCAGTACGGGCAAGAACAGCCAACCAGAAAAAATTGGTACAGGAATCCGATAAAAATGACATCGTATTTGCTATTGGCCCTGCAGGTACCGGTAAAACGTACACCGCAGTAGCATTGGCCGTACGGGCATTGAAGAATAAACAGGTTAAAAAAATCATTCTTACAAGACCTGCGGTGGAAGCTGGCGAAAGTCTCGGTTTTCTTCCGGGTGATCTGAAAGAAAAAATTGACCCGTATTTACGTCCGCTCTACGATGCTTTGGATGATATGATACCTGCTGATAAGCTGGGATATTATATGAGTACAAGAACCATTGAAATTGCACCACTGGCTTATATGCGTGGCCGAACCCTGGATAATGCATACATTATTTTGGATGAAGCACAAAATGCTACGGAACTGCAATTGAAAATGTTCCTGACCAGAATTGGCGCTAATGCAAAAGCCATCATTACGGGTGATATGACGCAGGTGGATCTGCCAAGAAACCAGCGAAGTGGTTTGTTGATGTCAACCCGTATTTTGAAAAACATTGATGGCATTGCACACATAGAGTTAGATGAAGAAGATGTGGTAAGGCACCGGTTAGTAAAAGCGATCATTAAAGCATATAACAAAGAACATGAAAGAGAGGAAGAAGAATATGCTAACCGTCAGACACCACAAATTATAAAGAAAGACAAACCAGCTACATAGCACTTACAAAGATTTATTACTTTGCAGGAATGAAGAGAACTTATAATTTCTTTTTGTTCCTGCTTTTTTTATGTGCTGGTTGTACGTCCGCTGATTCAACAAATAAAAAATCCATTTCACCGGCTGACCTGGCAACAGCTTTTAAAGCAATTGACAGCTTAAAACAATTTATTAATAGCGGGGATATAATTTTTAGAAACGGGCGGGATGAAATAAGCCAGGCTGCACGGAGTATGAACCGAAAGGACACTTCCTTTTCGCATTGTGGTCTTGTATTTATAGAAAACGATTCTGCATTTGTGTACCATGCCATTGGTGGCGTTTACAATCCCGGTCAGAAACTGCGCAGAGATTTGTTAGATAGCTTTTGTACACCAGTAGAAAATAATGCGTTTGGACTTTATCGCTATAACCTGGGAAAAGAGAAAATAGAAAAACTGAAGATGGTGGTGGGCAATTTTTACAAAACAGGTCTTAAATTCGATATGTATTTTAATTATTTTTCTGACGATGTAATGTATTGCTCTGAGTTTGTATTTAAATCACTCAACAAATCGTTGAACGGAGCCTACAGCAAATATGTACGACTGGATACCCTACCCTATGGGGTAACCACCGACGATCTATTTCTGAATGAAAATTGCCGGTTGGTAAAACGATTGCAATTAAGCTGGTAAAATAAACATCAGGAATCTTACATTTGCATATCAAAACCATTAAAACCAACAAATGAAAAAAATCATCTCCAACTATTTTTTTATTGCGGGAGCAATAATGTTACTTATTTCCGGCTGTAAAGGTAAAGATGCACAAGTTGCAGACGACCCAAAAGCCGTTGTACTGGCCTTCTTCGAAAGAATGTCAAAGAAAGATATTGATGGTGCGGCTAAACTGGCAACAAAGGATAGCAAAGCCACCCTTGATATGATGAAAAAAGCCATTGATGCTGCTGAAAAAATGGGTATGGATAAAGACAAATCTGCTAAAGACGATCCATCAGAAGATTTTAAAAACATAGAAATTGGGGAAGCAAAAATTGATGGTGACAAAGCCACGGTTTCTATCACCAACAAAGTAAAAAATGATGGTACCAAAGACTTCCCATTGGTAAAAGAAGGCGGATCATGGAAAGTAGATTTCAGTATGAATACATTGATGAAAATGGGCATGGATAAGGAAACCAAAAACGATTGGGACAATGATTCAAATAATTTAGACACCGCCGGTATAAAAGACCTTATGAACATGGATTCACTCAAAAAAGGATTGGAGGGAATGGATAGCATGTTAAAATCTATAGACCCGGAAAAAATGAAAGAAGCACTGAAAGAGCTGGAAAAATTAAAACAATAAAAAATACTTCTTTTGAAAATAAAAAGCACTTCTGGCAAAGAGGTGCTTTTTATTTTATAGCCAGCAGCACTCCATACTAAATTTCAGTATTTTGCATTATGAGAATTTTAATTTTAGCAACCGCCTGCCTTTCTCTTTATTTAATTTCTTCCTGTAAAGGCAAAGACAAACAATCAACCACGCAGTCAGAAAATAATATTGACGCAGCCCGCAATTTTATCCGTGCCGCATTAGATGGAAAATTTGATGAGGCCCGAAACTTTATGCTGGGCGATTCGCTAAACATTAACTACATGGATCTGGCAGAAAGAAGTTTTGGCAGAGCAGAACAAGCTTTAAAAGATGGTTACAGGGCATCAACCATTCACATTCATGAAGTAAAGCCGGTAAATGATTCTACAACGGTTGTTATTTATTCCAACTCGTTTAAAAACGATCATGATACATTAAAAGTATTACGGATAAATAATCAATGGCTGGTTGATTTTAAATATTTATACCAACACGATAGCGATACAACTATTAACAAGCCAGTTAGTAAGGATAGCCTGCAATGATCAAAAACATTTTATTAGTAGGATTAGGTGGCGCCATTGGCAGCATTGCCCGTTACCTATGCCAGCGATGGTTTGCAGCAAATTATATTCATTCTTTTCCCTGGGGTACTTTTGCAGTAAACATAGTTGGCTGTTTTTTAATTGGTATTTTTTGGGGATTAAGTTTCAAAACATTTGATACCACCGAAAGCTGGAAATTATTCCTGATGACGGGACTTTGCGGTGGCTTTACCACCTTTTCTGCATTTACACTGGAAGGAGTTGGGTTAATAAAAGAAGAAAAAATGGGATTTTTTTTTTCCTATGTTGCTGCCAGTGTATTACTGGGTTTATTAGCCACCTATGCAGGAATGAAATTGACTAAACTTTAAAACTATGAACATGCTTACGGTAAAACATCCCTGGCATGGTGCTCACTACGGCGACAGGGCACCGGCAACAGTAAATGCTTTAATTGAAATACCACAAGGTTCCCGTTCAAAATATGAAGTAGATAAAACAACCGGGCTGCTTAAATTGGATAGAGTAATCTATTCATCCTTTCAGTACCCAATCAACTACGGCTTTATTCCGCAAACATTGGGGCTGGATAATGACCCACTGGATATTTTAGTGTTATGTTCTCAACCCATCCAATCACTTTGTTTGGTAGAAGCAAATATTATTGGCAATATGCAGATGATCGACAGCGGACAGGTTGACGATAAAATAATTGCCGTAGCTGCTAAAGATCCTTCGGTGAATCATATCAGCAGGATGGAGGAGTTACCACATCATTTTTTACTAGAATTAAAAAACTTTTTTGAGCAATACAAGGTGCTGGAAAATAAAAAAGTAGAAATCGATAATTTCCAGGATCAACTAATTGCTTACCGCATTATCAATGAAGCTATCGCTTTGTACAAAGAAACCTTTCTGAAATAATGGATACGCCTCAAAAACATATTATGACAACGCAACTGGTAATAACAGCCCTGCTTATAGGTTTATCGGCAGGAGTGCTTAGCGGATTGGTGGGGATAGGCGGAGGAATCATAATGGTTCCCGCATTGGTTTTCTTTATGAATTATACCCAGCACCAGGCACAAGGCACCTCCTTAGCAGTACTTACCCTGCCGGTAGTAATTCTTGCTTCCATCTATTACTATAATCAATGCCAAAAACTAGGCACCCCCATTGATTTAAAAATTGTAGTGCTATTAGCCGGAGGCTTTATTATAGGTGCATTTTTTGGAAGTAAAATGGCCCTGGCCATTAACCAGGAAATGCTGAAAAAGGTATTTGCGGTTATTCTTTTTTACACCGCTATAAAAATGCTGAACTGGGATGCTGCACTTGTGAAATGGGTGAAAGGAATTTTCTAAAAATTTATACCGGCATACAGCAATTTTAAAAATACTGCTGTCTTGAAAATGTAAGCAGATAGCCATTGAAAAAAAAGCTAACAATATTTGTTGCAGGGCTGGTTATAAGTCTTGGCTCTTTTAGCCAATCTGCCCGTTCGTTCGAAACACTCGACCGCTTTTTTGCAGGTGCACCATTAAAAGAAGGTTTTGAAAAATGGTACACATATTTCGCCACCACAAAACATCTCGGCATAGATTCAACCACTCGTTTTGGTAACCATTCCAGTTTTAAAGCAGGTATAGAAAGTTACTTCCCCTTTCCTGATTTAACAGCGGTTAAAATAATTTTCAAGAAAACATTAATGATGGATTTCAGCACCCGCAAATTTTTTGACTCTGCCAGTATTATTGAAGTAGAGGGAGTGTTTGGAAAAGACAAAGCAGCTAAAAAAGAAGCCCGGAAATTTTATAAAGGGTTAAGAAAAGAACTGATGCGTTTTTACCGCTATGAGTTCAAAGATTATGAAGGACAATCTTCCTGGTTCTATAGGGGCAAAACATCCAATTTTTTAAACTGCTCATTGCATTACGGCACTCACTATAGAACAGGGGAGCATTATGTATTGCTTGCTTATACTGACCAAAAAAATCTAAAAATAAAATCCTATCTGCCGCCGGATAATACACTCCGAAATTAGTTTACCACACTCGTCGCACTGCTCTTAACCGCAATGTTCTTTTTCCAGTATCAGCACTAATAATTCCTTTCTTATCAATCGCATCAATTCTTACTTTGCCCAATGCATGAATGATCTCGCCATTGTCCAATAAAATGCCGACATGAGTAATATCTTCTTTGCTCGCAAAAAAAGCAAGATCGCCGGTTCTTACTTCACTAAATTTTTTAACTGGTCTTCCCGCCTGCGCCTGTTGCCATGCATCACGGGGCATATCAATACCCATCAATTTAAAAACCACTTGTACAAATCCGCTGCAATCAACACCCAATGGCGTTCTGCCGCCCCACAAGTATGGTGCATTTAACCAAGGCTGCGTTAATTCTTTCACCAATTCTGCACTTGGTAGTTGTTCATCCCTTTTACAAACCTTTCCGGCAAATGCATACTCCGTCTTTCCTAACTTTCCTTTCCCTTCTGTAAAAAAAGGAAGCGATGAACCCAAAGGAATATTGATCTTTTTACTTTCTACCGTTAATGTATCTAATAAATTCATTGTTGCAAAGGAGCTGGTAGTAGTAGCCGTGAACTCATCTGCTTCTTCTATCAATGTATTTGTTATCCAGCCTTCGTAGCCATCATGCAATCCACGAATTTTCACCCACAGATCACCTTTTGTTTTCAATATTTGAACGGCTTCGCCAAATAATAATTGATTGATCATTTCCTTTCGGTGCAGGGGCTTTCTCCGCACCGGTGCCGCAGGAACATTTACAAAAGCATATTTCATTTAAGTAATTTTAATTAATTTTTCTTAACCAGCTTATTGCTACTAGCATCACTTGTTGTGTCGCTCTCTTGTACTTTCTGTTCGCTACTCAGCGTTTGCGAATAGTAAACCAGAACTCGAAAATTCATCTGGCACAATATAACACCTCAACCCATTAAAATTCATTAATATCGGAATCTCCTCCACCCTCTCCTGAAGGAGAGGGAGTTCGAGTCTCCGGCAATTTGAGATATAGTTGGGGTGAGGTCAAACAAACTCACACTCTGTGTGCCAAATAAAACACTTCATAATTCATTACACCAAACTCGAAAGTCTAAACAAAAACTCACTCCTTTACTAATACAAATAAGTAAAATTTTGTTGAATATTCAAAAACCTGCATCTTACAGGTAACAATTACTTATTTTCCGCTTGTGAAGGCTGATAAACACCAAAATAAATGGCTGGGTATTTTGCTGCAACGATACACACTACTGCTGTTGGGTGTAAGTATGAAATATCTAAAGAATGAAGAAGAAGCCAAAGACAGTGTACAGCAGATCTTTTTAAAAGTGATTCAGGAATTGCAGAAATACAAAGTAGAATATTTCAAATCCTGGTTGTACATGGTGGCCAAAAACCACTGCCTCATGAAAATAAGAGAACGGCAGGGAAAGATCACCACCGAAATTAATGACCGCTTGCAAGGCACACCCGAAGAAGAAACAGATTTGCAGGCGCTGCTACAAAATAATCATACGCTGGACCTGATGGAAGTGTCGCTAAAAGAACTCAATGCTGAGCAGCAGCAATGTGTAACTTTGTTTTACCTGCAAAA
>LNFJ01000090.1 GCA_001464625.1 Bacteroidia bacterium Ga0077558
TAAATATCTCTGCCATTGCCAGCCGGAGGCCATTGTTCTAACTTTCTCCATTTATTTTCTCCGGTGAAAAAGATGGTTGCCTCTGATAGTTTAGGATCCTCACCTTTTCCTTTCAAATAATAATTAAAGAAAGGTATCTCAATATTATTCTGATACCATTGTGATGTATTGCTTTCAAATTTTACATTGCCTAATTGTGTGCCATCATTGCTTGCCCACTGACCATGATACCAGGGACCCATTACGATCTTATTATTTGTGGTCGGATTTTGTTTTTCAATCGCCTTGTATAAATTCCATGCACCAAAACAATCCTCTGCATCAAACAATCCACCAACAGTTAACATGGCTGGTTTTACATTGTACATGGAACGGCGGGCATCTCTTGCCTGCCACCATGCATCATAATTGGGATGTGCATACAAGTCTTTCCAAAATGCAACACTGTCTTTCATATGCTCCATCAGTTTGGGTAAAGGATTTTCTAAATAGAATTTATAGTTATCCCTGATTGGAAAAGTAAAACCTGTTGGACCAACGGTGGTAAGTTTTGGTCGTGGTTTTCCAAAACCAGAATAAAAACTAAAGCCATCCATTTGAAAAAAGGCGCCGTTGTGATGAAAATCATCGCCCATGAACCAATCGGTAACAGGTGCCTGCGGACTCACTGCTTTTAATGCGGGATGTCCTGATGCGGCAGCCATCGTAGAATAAAAACCGGGATACGAAATTCCAAACACACCTACATTGCCATTGTTGTTTGGAATATTTTTTACCATCCAGTCAATAGCATCATAAGTATCGCTGGCTTCGTCAATCTCAGTACCTGTTTTATTATTATTGAACGGACGAACATCTACAAACTCCCCTTCACTCATCCACCTGCCTCTTACATCTTGAATAACGATGATATAATTTTCTCTTGCATAATATCTCCAATGACCCGTCCAAAGCCGGGCAGAAAAATCTTTTCCGTAGGGCGCACAGGAGTAAGGAGTCCTCACCATTAGAATAGGGTGCTTCTCACTTTTATCATTCGGCATATAAATGGAAGTGTGCAATTTAATACCGTCCCGCATGGGTATTGTTTGTTCCAATTTGGTAAAGTTATCCCGTATCCAGGCAGAGTCCTGTTCGTTTTGGGCAACTACAATGGTAAAAAATAAAGAAAGGAGGAGAGAGATGGCAATTTTTCGCATGGAAGTTAGTTTGAAGTTCTAAATTTACTAATCTCCAATCACTAATAGCTTATTTATGCAATCGAATGTGCAAGTTATCACCCAGTTCTATACAGCTTTTCAAAAGCTGGATCATCAAACTATGAATAGCTGCTACAGCGATGATATTGTTTTTAACGATCCGGCTTTCGGTTTATTGAGAGGAGAAGAAGCAAAAGCAATGTGGGAAATGCTTTGCAAGAATGCCAAAGACTTTTCGCTAACGTTTTCCAATATCCAGGAATTGGATGAAGAATATGCCACCTGCAACTGGGTAGCTACTTATACTTTTTCGAAAACGGGTAGAAAAGTGGTGAATAAAATCAAAGCCTTTATGAAATTGAAAGACGGAAAAATTATAGAGCATAGTGATGGCTTCAAATTAAGTACATGGGCGGCCCAGGCATTAGGTTTTAAAGGAGTGTTATTAGGCTGGACAGGTTTTATGAAAAGAAAGATCCAAAAGAATGCGAGGAAGAGTTTGATCCGCTTCATAGAGAGTCGTGATGAGTCAGGAGTCGTTAGTCAGGAGTCTTGAGTCATACTCCGAGATTAAGTTTACTCAACGGCCGGCTCATGACTCACGACTCCGTACTCCCGACTATTTCAGCACTCCAAACTTCCCTCTACTCACCGATTCAATGGCTTCTTCAACTTCTGCCCAGGTATTCATTACAAAAGGACCGTAGGCGGCAATGGGTTCATTGATTGGCTCTCCGGATAGAACAAGTATGATAGTGTCTTCTGTTGCTTCTATTTCAATTTCTTCGCCTTCATTTTTGAATAATACAAAATGGTCAGTTGCAACATCGCTATCATTCAATTTTGTGGTTCCTTCAATTACTAATAAGCCAGTGTTATAATTTGCAGGAAAGCTCAATGTTGCTTTGGTTCCTTTTTTGAATTTGGCATTATACACTTGCATGTGAGTAAAAGTGGTAGCCGGGCCTTTAGTACCATTGTATTCACCAGCAATTACTTCTATGAAACTTTCTTTATCTGCCAAATAATGACGACCCATTATACTGTTTGTTATTTCCTGATATTTCGGTGCTGTTTTTTTATCTTTTGCAGGAAGGTTTACCCACAGTTGAACCATTTGAAATAGTCCACCCGTCTTGCTAAAATTTTCTTCATGATATTCTTTATGTAACAGTCCTGATCCTGCTGTCATCCATTGCACATCACCTTCACCAATGATGCCACTGTTACCTGCACTATCATGGTGGGCTATCTTTCCATGATAGGCTATTGATACCGTTTCAAAACCAGCATGGGGATGAACACCGACGCCTCTTGGTTCTATGGATGGAGTGAATTCAATTTTTGAACCATAGTCCAGCATAAAGAAGGGACTCATTCTTCTTTTATCTATTTGTGCACCAGGAAAAAAATTATGTACCCGAAAACCATCACCAACCATGTGCGGTGGTGGAGGTGGTATGATTGCTTCTATTATTTTTTTAGTGCTCATACTAAAATCTCCTTTATTTTAAGAGCGGAATTTCCATTAATAATATTTCTGCATCACTATCAGCTTTTATTTCTAATGCTTCAGCTTCTGTAATTGCTAATCCATCTCTGCGGTTTAATTGTTCGCCATTGATCGTTACATCACCTTCAATGATAAATGCATAAACGCCGTTACTTTTATTCTTCAATTGATAAGTAGTAGTAAAGTCCTTATCTAATTTGCCTAAGCTGAACCATGCATCCTGGTGAATTTGTACGCCGCCATCATTGGTACCGATGGGAGATACAACTGTCAACAGTTTATTATGTTTATCTGCATCAGCAAAACTTTTTTGATCGTAACGTGGGGTTACGTTTTTCTTATTGGGGAACACCCATATCTGGAAAAATTTAACCGGTTGATCATGGTTCTTATTTTTTTCGCCATGTTGTATACCCGTGCCTGCACTCATAATTTGTACATCGCCCTGGCGGATAACCTGTTTGTTACCCATGTTGTCGAAATGCTCCAGATCGCCGCTGGTAGGAATGGAAATGATCTCCATATTATCATGAGGATGGGTCCCGAAACCCATACCACCGGATACAGTATCATCATTCAATACCCGCAGTGCACCGAAGTGAACTCTTTCGGGATTGTGATAACTTGAAAAACTAAATGTGTGATAAGAATCTAACCACCCATGATTAGCACGGCCTCTTGTATTGGCTTTGTGAAGAATGGTTTTCATTGTGAACTCCTTTTTTGATTTATGATTTTACCTATTATAAAATGACTTTTGTCATACCGAGCTTTCTTTAGTAAGCTCTGTGCAGAAAGACACTAAGCGAGGTATCTCAGAGATTGAAATATTCATTGCATATTGAGATGCCTCCTTCGTCGGCATGACAAGACTACGATAATATTGAGGATAAGAACTAATAGAACACTTCGCAAATGCTCATTTGTGTTACTTCAATACAAGAGTGCGACGCAACTGGGCTGATAGTAGCAATGCAGCCTGCCTATAAAAATTTCGGCAGGTAAACTCGGATCAAAAAATTACACAGTAACTTTCTCTTCTACAATTTTTTCAGACAACCACAAAAACTCAGTTACGAAATTATGTACGGCATTTTGAAAAGCATCGTCGAGCAGATCACCATCTGGACTGAATTTTTTATCAACTGCTGGTATTACCAACATATAAGGTGAAATGATACCAAACAATGCAGGAACCAATAACAACAATTGTTGTGAAGCCCTCATACCACCCATTGCACCCGGCGAAGCTGTTACAATTCCAAAAGGTTTGTGATGACGTTTTGGAAAATGGTCCAACAGATTTTTAAGAGCAGGAGAGTAGCTGCCATTATATTCTGGTGTAACTAAAATATATGCATCGGCATTAAAAATTCTTTCGGCTAATGGCTGAAACTCTACCGGCACTTTATCTAATGAAACCCAAACGGATTGTACGGCTGGTACAGCCCAGTCTTTCATATCTATAATGTTAACTTCATGCGAAGTGTTTTGTGATATCCAGTTTTTCAGGTGTAAAGCTGCACGGCGGGTTAAGCTGTTGATCCGTGGACTACCTGATATAATTTCTATTTTCATGTTTTAATTTTTGTTATTTGAATTTGTAACATGTTATTCGTCATAAAATTTTCATCGCTGCTTTTAATAGCAGCTCGAAAATTTTATGACTTATTTCATTTCTTTTTGCTTTTGTTACACAAAGATATATAATCAATGTTTAAACATCAAATATTTATTCTGCACAGTTTGTTAAGGTTTTGTGGGCATAAATCCATTATAGTATGCCTAAATACTGTGCCTGATGCTTAATTTCGGACATATCAATATGAACAACATGATTAACAGGAGAAAGTTTATTAAAACATCTGCTTTTACTGGTTTCGCAAGTGCATTGGGGAGTAAGCTGTTAGCAGCCGAAACGGTGGAGATTGTAAAAGGCAAACCGGTAGTCATCTCAACCTGGGATGCAGGTTTAAGGGCCAATAAAGGTGCCTGGGAAATATTAGGAAAGGGGGGCCGAGCTTTGGATGCCGTGGAAAAAGGTGTGATGGTGACGGAGGATGAACAAAATTGCTGTGTGGGTTTGGGAGCTAATCCCGACCGGGATGGATTTGTAACGCTGGATGCCTGTATCATGGATGAAAATTTTAATTGTGGAAGTGTAGCTTTTTTAGAACGAATAAAACACCCGATATCTGTTGCACGGCGAGTGATGGAAAAAACACCTCATGTAATGCTGGTAGGCAGCGGCGCACAGCAATTTGCCGTAGCGGAAGGATTTAAGTTAGAAGAACAAAAATTATCAAATGATGCCCAAAAGAATTATGAGAACTGGTTAAAAAAATCAGAGTATAAACCACCGGCAATTAATATTGAGAACCTGCCTGTCCGGCAGGCAGGTAAAAAAGATCATGCCCCTTTTGCTCCATATACATTAGACAACGGTGAATGGAACCACGATACGATTGGAATGGTGGCGATGGATGCGAATGGCAACCTGAGTGGAAGTTGTACCACCAGTGGTGCCGGATTTAAAATGCGGGGGAGATTAGGCGATTCACCGATTATAGGAGCCGGTTTATATGTAGATAATGAAGTAGGAGCTTGTACGGCTACGGGACAGGGAGAAGATGTGATAAGAGTTGCTGGTTCACATTCGGTAGTTGAATTAATGCGACAAGGATTATCACCAGAAGCAGCGTGTAAAAAAATTGTAGAACGAATTATCAAAATAAAAGGGGCGAAGGCCATGGATATTCAAGTAGCATTTTTGGCGGTGAATAAAAAAGGGCAGGTGGGAGCTTATTCAATTCATAGTGGGTTTCAATATGCAATTAAAACAAATGAGGTAGAGAAACTGGTGACTGCAAAAAGCATCTATCCGAAAAAATAATAACAACAACGTGGAAGAAAAAAAATACATTATTGAAATTGCTACGTCTGATTTTACTACTACACAATCGGCAGTAGAGGGTGGAGCTGACAGGATAGAGCTGTGTGCTAATTTGGCCGAAGGTGGAACCACTCCATCCTTTGGAACTATTAAACAATGCAGGGAAGCATTTACAGTTTCCTTATACCCCATTATACGACCAAGAGGCGGTGATTTTTTATATAGCAAAGATGAATTTGAAATTTTGCTCCAGGATGTGAAGCTGTGCAAACAATTAGGTTGTGATGGAGTGGTGATCGGTTTACTTAATATGGATGGCACAATAGATTTAGTAAGAACGGCTCAATTGGTAGAAACAGCTTATCCCTTAGGTGTTACTTTTCACCGGGCATTTGACCGATGCAAAGATCCATTTGTGGCATTGGAAGAATTAATTGAAATTGGTTGCGAACGAATTTTGACATCTGGTCAACAACCTTCCGTAGTGGATGGAGTGGATATGGTAGCCGACTTAAATAAAATTGCTGCTGACCGAATTATCATTATGCCGGGTAGTGGTGTTAGAAAAGAAAATATAAAAATGCTGGTGGAGAAAACAGGTTGTACTGAATTTCATTCTTCTTTACGGGGAAAAACTGCCAGTAAGATGAGTTTTATACATCCGAGTTTTAAAGATTCTGCGGAGAGTTATATGAACAATTTTATTTCGCCTGAAAGCGTTAGTGAGCTTAAAAAACAAATTTTTTAAATGTTTTGTAGATTTATATTGGTTTCGTTACTCTTGTCCGTTAAATCATTTTGTTTTTCCCAGAATGAAAGAAAAGATAGTTGCACACTTGATAGTTTAACGAAAGCAAGCAACGTTTTTGCCTTTATTAAAGGGAAAGAAGGAAAGAGAAGCATCAAATGGAAGTTTTTTTACAAAGGCTTCGAATTGAAGCTTACTGACTCTTCATATGAAATTATAGGTTTTTGTATGGCATGGGATGATAGGCGTAAAGACATGCTTGTGAGTAGGTGTAGTTCAGGTAACATTGCTACCATCGAAATTGAGAATCCCGAAATAAATGATAAATCAGTTTTTTCATTAAGGAGAATCGCACCAGGAACTCTATTTACAATTGATAGAATTCGTATTAGAAAAAATGGTGTTTGTTTCTATGTTCCTGGGGTTGCGATATATGTCACGAAATAGATATTACATCTTCACCCCCTTCATATATCCAGCATTTGCCTCCACCGCTTTCAACGGCGTAGTACCAGCATAATACTCCTGCTCTACAATAAAATATTCCATGCCGTTTTCCTTAGCTGTTTTTAAAACAGAAGACCAGTTGATAGAACCAGTACCAAGATCAACAGAGTTTTGACCGTTGTTGGTGCCGGGAGTTTTGCTGCGGTCTTTTACATGGCACAAACGAAAACGGTTTTTATATTTTTTCAGCCATGCTTCAATATCTTCTCCGGCAGCCGCTACCCAATAGATATCCATTTCATAATCTACTAATGATGGATCGGTGATGCTCATCATTACATCCTGTGGCAGTTGTCCGTCAATAGGTTTAAATGAATAATCATGATTATGATAGGCAAAACGAATACCGTTGCTTTTACATATTTCACCCTTTTTATTAAAGTTGTCCGCCGCTTTTTTATAGTCATCCATTGTTTTTTGCGGGCCCAGCCAAGGGCAGATCAAATATTTCATTCCGATAGCAGCAGCGTCCGCCGCTTTCTTTTCAAAATTTGTATTAATGTCTGCATGACTCGCTACGATCTTCATGCCCAGATCATCCATGTATTTTTTAAAATCCGTATTACTCATTCCCCAGAACATTCCGTTTGCTCCTTCATAACTTTCTATTTGCTTATAGCCAAATGATGCTACTTGCTGCAAAACTCCTTTCGGGTCTTTCGGCATATCATCCCGCAGTGTATATAATTGCAAACCAAAATCTTTTATCCCGGTTGCTTTGTCGCAACCATCAAAAAATGAAAGTCCGGCCAGGCCGCTTAATGCAAATCCAGTGGTGATGCCGCCGCTAATTTTTATAAATCTTCTTCTGCTATTGTCCATGATGATTTTTTTAATAGTTGCCAATCGTTTATTATTATTCGGCCCAGGCTTTATCACCTTTGGCATAAGGCATTTCGCCGTCATATCTTCCCGGTACTGGTATATGTCTTAGCGTTTCAGTCATTCCCGTTTTAGAAGTAAAGAAACCCAGTAGCGTCAATTGTTTCATCATTGTATAATAATGAGAAGGGGCACCTTCAAATTCTTTTTGATCTTTCCAGGAAATAGTGCTGTTTTTTTGCTCATGGGCTTCCCGAAGCATTTTATCGTCGGCATCCCTTTTTGAATTAAATTCTTTCGCTTCTTTTTCAAGTGTTACCAATAAATCGTGGCGTTGTTGTGGTGTACACTCTACAAACGTTTTATTATTCGCTTTTTTACAAGCCTCTTCCAACGCAGCAATACCGTTGGTGAATGCGGTCTGTTGTTTTTCCGTATAACAATCGGTTACCATTACTTTCATAAACTCACCAATTTTGGTGGCTTTAGCACCCGGCGTAGTGGTAGTCGGTATAATGGTTTCTCCCACTTCATCTAATAAGCCAATATTGGCAGCGGTAAAACCAGCATCAGCTTTTCCCGCCGTTTTACAGCCGGTTAAAAATACTTCTCCACCTATTACCACACCGCCGGTAACCAGTGCAATCATTTTTAAAAGTTCTCTGCGATCCATATAAAAGAGTTTATAGTTTAGCGTTGAGGGTTTTATAGATTTCCTTTTTTCAATTCGTTGACTGCAAAGTCAGCCGCTCTGGCTGTTAATGCCATATACGTTAATGATGGGTTTACACAAGAAGCACTTGTCATACAGGCCCCATCGGTCACAAATACATTCGGTGCATCCCATACCTGGTTATTACCATTCAGCACAGATGTTTTTGGGTCACGGCCCATGCGGGCAGTACCCATTTCATGAATTC
>LNFJ01000091.1 GCA_001464625.1 Bacteroidia bacterium Ga0077558
ATATTCTTACCCATTTCTTCTGCTCTGTCACGGGTATCCATCATTATCTTTCTTGGAGAAAGCAATTTACCCGTTTGGTTAGCCGGGCAGGCAGCAGAACATCTTCCGCACTCGGTACAACTATAAGCATCCATCAGGCTTTTCCAACTCAGGTCGGTTATATCTTTTGCACCAAATTTTTGTGGTGCTGTTTGCTCACCTGTTGGTGCCAGTTCTGGTTGCATAGCATACAACACTTCATTTTGTATGGACTTCATGTTATCCATTTCTCCCATTGGCTGCAACTTCGCATACCATGCATTCGGAAAGGCCAATACAATATGCAAATGTTTGGAATAAGGTAAATAATTAAGGAACGCAAAAATGCCGACAATATGCAGCCACCAGCTTGTTCGTTCAATCATTTCTAACCCGCTGTTACTTACACCATTTAATAGAGGCTGTAAATATTGTGAAATAACAAAGTTTCCGGTAGGATGTGCCGTATAATGTTCTACTCCTCTTGCCTGCAGCAATGTATCACTTGCATTTAGCAACAGAAACAGCGACATGAGAATAATTTCTATAAATAGGATGTAGTTCGCATCACTTCTTGGCCATCCATTTAAATCTTTGCTGACAAATCGTTTTAGTTTGATGATATTTCTTCGAACAAGAAAAATAATTACTGATACCAGCACCAGCAGTGCTAATACTTCGAAGCTATTGATCAAAAAATTATAAAAGCTTCCCAGTAATGGAGCAAACATTCGGTGAGTACCAAAAATTCCATCCAGCACAATTTCTAATACTTCAATATTAATTATAACAAATCCTGCATATACAAAAAAGTGTAATACGGCTACGAGAGGATTCCGAAACATTTTCTTCTGACCGAAAGCAAGCAATAGCAAGTTTTTCCATCGCTGAGGTTTGTTGTCACTGATATCTTCATGACGACCTAATTTAATATTACGGCTGATCTCTTTTACTTTCTTAGTAAAAAACAAGATAGAAACGCCGCTAACGAGGATAAACAGTATTTGTTGTACAAGCTGCATAGTAATGAATTACAGCTGCTAATTTAAGCAATGTTAGGGTAAGGAATCAGAAAGAAATGGCATTTACTTTCAACTTTCCATTCGATAATTCCAGAGCAGGAGCAGGAAATTTAAAGGCACTTAAAACGGTGAACAAAAACTTCAATCCTTTTTTGTTGGTTTTTATTTTAGTCAGGTCGATATCGGGAGATAAATACCATTGACGATAACGTTTAATATCGGGTCGGTCGAATATGATATTGCCATTATCGTCTTTACCAATATTCTCTGTGCCGCCAAACAATCCTTCTGCACCATAACCAATGGATACCGATAGCCAATCCGGGAGGTTGGAGTTTTTAAAGAACGGTTTCAGGTTAATACTTGCCCAGTAGGTTTGCCCATTATAATCTTTTAATAATCTTTCTGCGCTGCTATTGCCAAATAGTTTATTGCTTCGTTGGTTTAATTGCGGGTCGTTATAACTTTTGCGATGAAAAGAAAATTTTAGCTTGATGCGTTGTTCATCCCATGCCAGTTCCTGTGCTACCAATGTACCACTACCTATAATATTAGCTCCAAAATCTCCCCAGCTCCAGCCCCAGCCTTTGCTAAATCCATCGAGCACTTCAATGGCGGTTTGATAAAAGGCACCGCTCATGCCACCGATCCAGATCCTTTTTTTTCTGTCGATGCCTGTCCAACGCCACATTTCCATGCTGGCCCTGCTTTCAATATAGGCACTGTAAACATGGCCCACTTTATCTACTTGTTTCCATTCCGGCCAATCGTTGAACGTATGAAAGCCGGATCGTTCATATTGACTGTACCAGGCAGATGAGAGTGCTATCATAGTGCCGCCGTAGCCAATTACATTGGCTCCTGCTACCATCCAAGTCCGTTTTTTCTTTTGCTGCGGTGTAAGAGTGTAATATTTTATGTCTTGTAACAAACCCGCCTTAAAGTTGGCTGTTTTTAAACTATCTGGGAGTGAATTTGTTGTTGTGTCACTTTGTGCATAAAGATTGGAAGCAAAAAAAATGGAGATTACCCATATGCTCATCCGTGTTAATACAGTTGAAGAGTGCGACGCAAGTGACGATGATAGTAGTAATGACGATGACCTCATAAAAAACAAATTTACGTTTCCTTACTCTTTTCAGTTTGAAAAAGGTAAAATTCAATAACTTTCAAGCTTAAATACTATTAAACTATGGATGCTGTAATACAAGCGAAAGTTGATGCCTGGCTAAATGGAAGTTTTGATGCTGCAACAAAGGACGAGATCAAAAAATTACAAGAGCAAAATCCGGAAGAACTGGCAGATGCTTTTTATAAAAATCTTGAATTTGGAACAGGTGGACTTCGTGGATTAATGGGTGTGGGTACTAACCGCATGAATAAATACACGGTGGGAATGGCAACGCAAGGTTATGCTAATTATTTGAAGCAATGTTTTCCTGCGGGTGTGAGTGTGGCTATTGCCTATGATTGTCGAAACAACAGCCGATTCTTTGCAGAAACTACCGCCAATGTATTTGCAGCAAATGGTGTAAAAGTGTATTTGTTTGAAGCACTGCGACCAACACCGGAATTATCCTTTGCTATCCGCCATTTAAAATGCCAGGGTGGAGTTGTATTAACAGCATCGCATAATCCTAAAGAGTACAACGGCTATAAAGCATATTGGGATGATGGCTCGCAATTAGTGCCTCCACATGATAAGAATGTAATTCTGGAAGTAGATAAAATTGCATCGGTAGATGATGTGAAGTGGGATGGCGGCGAAGCAAACATTACCATCATTGGTGAAGTGATTGATGCACCATATATGGAAATGGTGAAGGGATTGAGTGTGTATCCTGAAGTGATTGAGAAACATAAAGATTTAAAAATCGTTTACACACCCATACATGGAACAGGAATTACCTTGTTGCCGGATGTGTTGCGAAGTTTTGGTTTTAACAATGTGCATATAGTAAAAGAGCAGGCGGTACCCGATGGAAATTTTTCAACAGTGGTATATCCCAACCCGGAGGAAAGCGAAGCGATGAGCCTGGGCTTACAATTAGCAGAAAAATTAGATGCAGATATTTTATGCGGTACAGATCCGGATGCTGACCGCCTTGCAATTGGTGTAAAAGATAGTAACGGGGATTGGGTGTTGATGAATGGCAACCAAACAGCTGTACTTGCTTTTAATTATTTGATGGAAGCCCGCAAAACAAAAGGTATTGCACAGGCAAATGATATGGTGGTGACAACCATTGTTACTACGCCAATGATCGATGCGATTGCAAAAGGTAATGGAGTTGGCTGTTACAGAGTGCTGACCGGTTTTAAATGGATAGCCGAATTGATTCGCCAGAAAGAAGGCAAAGAAAATTATATTATTGGCGGAGAAGAAAGTTTTGGTTTAATGATCGGTGATAAGATCCGTGACAAAGACGGTATAAGTGCAGTGGCCTTACTTTGCGAAATGGCGGCGTATGAAAAAGAAAAAGGCCGTAGCCTGTATGAAAAGATGATCGACCTGTATATGCAGTATGGTTTTTATAAGGAACATCTTATTTCTATTACTAAAAAAGGAATGGATGGCCAGCAGCAGATTGCAGCGATGATGGAAAGCTATCGGAATAACCCACTAAAAAACATCAATGATACTGCGGTGGTAAAATTGCTGGATTATGAATTACAAAAAGGAATAAATCCGCAAACAGGAGAGGAGTGGCCAATAGAATTACCAAAATCGAATGTGCTGCAATTTATACTAGCAGATGGCAGCAGTATATCTGCAAGACCGAGTGGAACGGAGCCAAAGATCAAATTTTATTTTAGTGTAAATACAACATTGAATAGTGCTGCTGAGTATGATGAAAAGAAAAAAGAGTTGGATGAAAAGATAAAGCAAATCATTTTTGATATGAAGCTGGAAGGTTAAAGGAGGGGCGTAAAAATTCAGCAAACATTTTTTAATAATCAAGGGAGAAAAAGAGTTTTCAGCATTAAACTCTTTTTCTCCTTTTCTCTTTTCTTCTCTTAGCCTATATTGCACCTCAACTTATGAGACCAACCGACGACACTTACCGCCACAAAGGCCTTCGAAAAAAACTACTGCAAACGGTTCAGGCAAAAGGCATCACTGATGAAAGAGTGCTGGATGCTATTCTGGCTGTTCCCCGACATTTCTTTTTAGATTCTGCATTTGATGAAAAGGCATATGAAGACAAAGCATTTCCTATTGGTGAGGGACAAACTATTTCGCAACCTTATACCGTAGCTTATCAAAGCCAATTGCTGGAGCTAAAACCGTTCATGAAAGTATTGGAAATAGGAACCGGTAGTGCTTACCAGGCTGTGGTGCTGGCAGAAATGGGTGCACAGGTATTCACCATTGAACGACAGAAAAAATTATTTGATTCCAATAAGAGTTTTGCTTTCTTAAAAAAATACTTGTCTATCAAATTTTTTTATGGTGATGGATTTGAAGGATTACCAACCTATGGTCCGTTTGATAGGGTTATTATTACTGCAGCAGCACCAGAAATTCCTCAAAAATTAATTCAGCAATTAAAACCGGGCGGCATGATGGTGATTCCATTGGGAGCCGGTGATATGCAACAAATGATGCGGATCACTAAATTGGACAATGGTTCGTTGAAAGAAGAAGTGTTTGATTATTTTTCGTTTGTGCCGATGTTGGGGGGGAAGGAGTCTTAATCGGTTGAGTTTTTATACAGTTTTACCAACCATTACAAGTAGTTCGAAATAATATAAACCGTTTTTTGTTGTTGTCATAAAGGTAGCTTACAATACAAGTTCCGCTATTCTCGAAGATAATTTCATCTGTCTTTTTATATACTCGAAATGGAACGATGTTAATATAAAAATGTCCTTTGTCATATTTTATAGGAAATATTTTGTGTACAATGTAGGATTTGTCACTTTTTATTCTCTTAGACACTTCTGTCGAGTCAAGTATGATTATCTGAGAGTTTTGAATTTTAGTCAATAAGCTGTCGGTAATATTTTCATCTTGTAAAACTAATAAAGTGTCAAAAGTCGCTTTGTCGTTTCTTGAAGCAAAAGATATATAATGTTTGATTGCGTCATTATAAATATTTTTCTGCCCACCTTGTGTTGTTGTGTTAATGCTTTGTGCGTATGCCACATTTGTTAAAAACAAAAATAGCAGTATTAATCTTGTCATAATACATTTGATGCAGAAGTTTGGTGTCTCCATAAAGTATGTTTACAACTCATCGTAATGTATTCTGAATATTAATTAATTATTCTACACAAACTGCTCCAACAACTCAATCCTCTTCTCAATCGCCGGATGCGTAGCAAACATATTATCCCAGGAGGCAGATTTATGCGTAGATGGTTTGGGATTATCTATAAAAAGTTGTGCTACGTCTCTGCTTTCTACTGCTTCAATTAATGGGTCGCCGGAGATTTTTCGGAGAGCATTGGCAAGAGCATAAGGTTTCTTGGTCATTTCCGCAGCACCTGCATCGGCCAGGTATTCTCTTTTTCTGCTAATACCAAAACGAAGTAATAAGGAGATAAAATATGCCACTGCCGTTACCACAATAGCTATTAAAATAATTCCTCCGCTGCCTTTACTGTCCTTACTTTTTCTGCCGCTACCCATATGGCGCAGGCTACGAAATGCTACTTCTGCTAAAAATGCAAAAATGCCTACGAAGATGATAGAAATGACTAATAAACGAACATCCCTGTTTTTAATATGCGTTAGTTCATGGGCAATTACTCCTTCCAGTTCTTCATCATCTAATTTATTAATGATACCTCTTGATAAGGAAACAGAATAAGTTCTTTTATCAATACCGCTGGCAAATGCATTTAACGAATCATCTTCAATAATATACAGCTTTGGCATTTGCATGCCTTGCGATATACAAAGATTCTCTACGAGGTTGTACACCCGTTTGTTCTCCATTCTTTCCAATGTCTTACTGCCGGTTGCCATTCGTATAAAAGCGGCATTGCCCGCCCAGGCTATTAAAAACCAAACGCCAACTCCACCGAGTACAAACGGTGCCATTTGCAGGAATGTAGTGGTAGTATCAATGTTGGAAGAATATGCTCCTGCTTCAGAATTTGTTTTTTCAACAATGGCCCAGGTAATAGCATAGAGCATTCCCAGCAGCAATGCCGGGAATGCTATTAATAAAAGAATAGAATTGAAATTGTTCTTTCGAATTTGTTTATCTAGACCGATATAATGCATATTTCTTAACTCCCCTTTAGGGGTTGGGGGTTAAAATTGAATTTTCGGTGGCTCTTCCATTTGTTTGCGGATATCTGTACCCAAATCAAACATAATTTCTCTTTTAAACCCAAAGTTTTTGGCGATCAAATTACCGGGGAATGCTTCAACGGCTGTATTGTATTCTGTAGTTGCAGCATTGAAAAAACGTCTGGATGCAGCCAGTTTATTTTCAATATCGCTTAGCTCTTCCTGTAGTTGCAAAAAGTTTTGATTGGCTTTCAAATCAGGATATGCTTCTACCTGCACTTTCAGTCCTTGTAAAGCACCACTTAGTTGTTGTTCAGCAGCAATCTTACCATCGATAGTAGTGGCACTCATCGCAGCCGTTCTGGCCTCGGTAATTTTTAGCAGCAGATCTTTTTCATGTGCCGCATAGCCTTTCACTGTTTCTACCAATTGCGGTATCAGGTCATGCCGTTGGCGTAACTGTACATCAATATCCGCAAAGGCGTTTTCTCTTCTGTTGCGCAAACGTACCAGGCTATTGTATAAACTTATAACCCAAAAAATGATCAGCACCAGGATGCCTACAACAATTAAAATAACCATACTCATTTGTTTTAATGAAATTGAAATTAGGAAAAAATCTTATCAATCTTCCTTTCTGGGTTTGCCCAGGTTAGGAGGGTAAGTAGGTATTCTTTTTATTCTTATCTTTCGTCATCATTATTTGCTTATGCGTATAGTCCCATTTGCTATCTCAACTATTGTTACTGCCGGATTAGTTTTTGCCCTAAATAAACAATGGGGTACTATTCCACCCGTCGGAAAATTTGTAAGTCCTCAACATGGTTTTTGGCAAAATGCCGAACCAACTGGTGAAGGTTTTGATGCCGAACTTCATTTTCCCGATTTAAAAGGAAACGCCAATGTGTATTTTGATGAACGATTAGTGCCGCATGTATTTGCAGAAAATGATGAAGACTTGTATTTCATCCAGGGTTACCTGCACGCAAAGTTCCGTTTGTTCCAGATGGACCTGCAAACAAAAGCAGCTGCAGGACAAGCCAGCGAAATTGCGGGACCCAAAGCAATCAATTTTGATAAAGAGCAACGAAGATTAGGAATGGTGTATGCTGCAGAAAACGCCATGAAGGAAATGGACAAAGACCCTGCAACCAAAAAAATGTTTGATGCCTATACAAACGGTGTTAACTCCTATATCAAATCTCTAAAAGAAGCTGAACTGCCGGTTGAATATAAGTTGCTCAATTTTAAACCAGCTGAGTGGACCAATTTTCGCACCGCATTACTATTAAAAATGATGGCGAAAATGTTATCTGGCGGAACGGAGAATGATTTATCCAACACCAATGCCAAATCAATATTTATTCCTGACGAGTTAAAAGCCATGTATCCGCAGGTGCATGATTCACTGGCGCCAATTGTTCCAAAAGGTACAGTGTTTGAAAAGCCGGGGATTGTTCCGGTACAACCTGCTTCAGCCGATTCACTTTATTTTGGCAACAAAGAAACGATCGCAGCCAACGAAATTTCAAAGCCTGATATTAATAACGGCAGCAACAACTGGGTAGTAGCCGGCAGCAAAACGCAAAGTGGTGTTCCTATTTTGGCAAACGATCCACATCTTGAGCTATCGCTTCCTTCTATCTGGTACGAAATGCAATTGCAAACTCCAACCACCAATTCGTATGGCGTTTCATTACCCGGTAGTCCTTTTGTGATCATCGGTTTTAATGATAGCATCGCCTGGGGAGTTACCAATGCGCAGCGGGATGTAAAGGATTATTACGAGATAAAATTCAAAGACAATACAAAACAGGAGTACTGGTTCAATGGCAAATGGGAAAAAACAACCCGTAAAGTTGAAACGATCAAAGTTAAAGGTGGGGCAGATGTGCTGGACACAGTCGCTTACACTGTCTTCGGCCCCGTAATGTTTGATGAAAGTTTCTCCAACGATTTTTCTAATAAAAAGAATTTGGCTGTTCGCTGGGCAGCGCATGATCCGAGCAATGATGGAGTAACTTTTTATAAACTCAACCGGGCAAAAAATTATGATGAGTATGCGGATGCGATAAAAACATTTGATTGTCCTGGTCAGAATTTTGTCTTCGCTTCCAAAACAGGCGATATCGCCATTTGGCAACAAGGAAAATTTCCGGCAAGATGGAACAGGCAGGGTTTGTATGTAATGCCGGGAGAAGACAGCAGCTATATGTGGCAGGGATTTATTCCGCAGGCAGAAAATCCGCACAGCAAAAATCCGGTACAAGGTTTTTTACAAAGTGCTAACCAGCGGCCTGTTGATTCTACCTATCCTTATTTTATTCCCGGAAGTTATATTACACCACGAGGTGTGACTATTACCAACAAACTTGCAGCCATGAGTGGTATCACTCCGGATGATATGATGAAACTGCAGAATAATTATTTCAATACACTGGCAGAAGATGCGAGAAGTATTTTAACGGGCTATGTAAAAGAAAGTGAACTGAATGCAACAGAGAAAAAATATCTTGATATTGTTAAGAATTGGGATCTGATGGCTTCGCCAGATTCAAAGGGGCAAACCATTTATCAATGCTGGTGGGATAGTTTAGAAATTGGTATATGGAAAGATGAATTATCAAGAACAAATCCAATTTCTCCCTTCCCGGATGAGCAAACTACTATGGAGCTTTTGAAACGAGATACTGCTTTGAAATTTATTGATGATATCAACACTACACAAAAAGAAACACTGTTTGATGTAGTAACAGTTGCATTAAAAAAAGCATCGGTTGATTTAGCAAAAGCTGAAGCAGCAGGAAAATTAGAGTGGACAAAATTTAAGAACCCAACAGTGTATCATTTATTAAAAGATGCTTTACCAGCCTTTGCAAGAAAAGGATTGCCAGTTGGTGGAAACGGAAATATTGTAAATGCCATTACACATAGTCACGGCCCAAGCTGGCGCATGGTAGTACAAATGAGTACACCAACAGAAGCGTATGGAGTTTATCCCGGCGGCCAAAGCGGAAACCCTGGCAGTAAATATTATGATGACTATTTAGATAATTGGGTAGCGGGTAAGTATAATAAACTTTGGTTTATGCGGGAAGGAGACAGGACAGATAAGAATGTGAAGTGGACAATGAAATTTAGTAAAGGATAAATAGGAAACGGTGAATAGTGAATGGTGAAAAGTCAATATTGAATGACACTGATTTTTATTAATCAATAACGAATCTGAAACAATAATACATATGAAATTTTTAGTAGCCACCATTCTTACTGCATTGCTTGCTTTTATCAGTGGTTTGTTTTTACCCTGGTGGGGAATTGCCATTACCTCATTATTGGTAGCGGTAATAATTCATCAAAAAGCCGGCAAAGCATTTTTGGCGGGCATGCTTGGGGTATTTGCTCTCTGGGCGGGACTTTCAGCATGGATCAACATGCAGAACCAGGGAATAATGGCAACAAAAATTGCTGCGGTGCTTCCATTGGGCGGTAATGCTTTATACTTAATATTATTCACTGCATTTATTGGAGGGCTGGTTGCAGGTTTTGCCGCAATGAGTGGTAGCTTTATTCGTTCTTCAAACGAGGGGCGTTAAAACTTTCAAAATAGATTCAACTAAATCATTCTTCTTTTTTTTTAACTTACCTTGTTGATTGCCAAATTGATTTAATCCCATTTTGGCACTACCACACAATTATGAAGACGTTATTCTTCGCCTTAATCGGTATGTTTTGTTCGTTGCTTTCCTTTGCCCAAAAAATAAAAGGTGTTGTTACTGACAAAGAAGGAAAGGTTTTGCCTTATGCTTCCGTGTTTGTAAAAGAAAACAATAAGGGTACGAATGCAAACAACGAAGGCAAGTATTCTATCAATCTATCCCCGGGAAATTATACGCTGGTCTGCCAGTATGTTGGCTATGGCCGGCAAGAAAAATCAATTACGGTTGCCAATACAGATATAACATTGGATTTTATACTTGGTCTGCAAGAAATGACCTTGGGAGAAGTAATTCTAAAAAATGGCGAAGACCTGGCCTACCAGATCATTCGGAATGCAATTGATAAAAGAGAGTATCATCAAAATCAGTATAACAAGTTTACGGCTGAAGTATATACAAAAGGCCAGATGCGGATTAGAAATTATCCTAAAAAAATACTGGGACGAAAAGTAGATTTTGAAGATGGCGATACCAGCAAACAAAAAATGCTGTACCTGTCAGAAACGGTTTCCAATTATGCAGTTGATAAACCCAATAAAGAAAAGATTGAAGTAATATCATCCAAAGTAAGTGGGCAAAGCGATGGCTTTGGGCTAAGTGCACCGAAAATTTATTCTTTTTATGATAACAATGTTTTCATAGGTAATAACCTCAACCCAAGGGGTTTTATATCTCCCATTTCTAATAATGCATTGAATTATTACAAATATAAATTTGAAGGTAGCTTTACCGAGGATGGAAAAGAGGTCAACCGGATTAAAGTAATTCCTAAACGAGAATATGAGCCCTTATTCAGCGGTTATATAAATATTGTGGATGAAGATTGGCGTATTCATTCAGTCCAACTTTTATTAACGAAGACATCTCAAATGGAACTGGCCGATTCACTTCGTATCGATCAGTTGTACCGGCCATTATCAAAAGATGTTTGGTACATGTCGAGCCAGGTAATTTATCCCACTATTAAAATATTGGGCTTTGATGCCTATGGAAGTTTTATAAATATCTATTCTAACTATAATGCAGAACCGGAGTTCACTAAAAAAACATTTACCAGTACCATTTTAAAATATACAGATAGTGCCAATAAAAAAAGTGTTGACTATTGGGAACGAACAAGACCAGTGCCGTTGATGGCGGATGAAATATCGGATTATAGTAAGAAAGATAGCCTGGAGCAGGTAAGAAAAGATCCCCGTTATCTCGATTCATTGGACAAAAGAAGAAATAAAATAAATCCTTTAATGGCGTTGTTCTTCGAACAGTCGGTGTCAAGTCAGAAGAACAAAACTACTTTCAGCTTCCGTCCATTAACAGAATTAGTAAGTTTTAATCCTGCAGAAGGTTGGGTCATTAATCCGGATGTTACCTGGACAAAAAGATTGGATAGTAATAGGTTGAGTCGCAGGTCAATTTCACTTTCCCCAAATTTGAGGTATGGCTTTGCTAATAAGCATTTCAATGCCCATCTTACAGCTATTTATACTTTCGGAAAAAAATATGCTTCTTCGATAAGTCTATCCGGTGGTAGCAGAGTGTTTCAATTCAGCAACAATAGCCCCGTTGGTCAAAGGGGTAATTCCATTTCGTCTTTGCTAAGCGAAGAAAACCGAATGAAAACCTATGAAGCTGTTTATATGCGGGGTAGCTACAAGCAGGCTATCGGTGGTGGATTTACCATCAATACCGGATTTCAATTTCAAGATAGAAAGCCATTGGATAATGTTACTGATTATACCTGGAGAGATAAACCCAATAGAGAATACACTCCCAACTATCCCAACGAAATTGTCAATGAAAATTTAAAGCCACACCAGTCAATGGTTGTTTTGATTGGTGCAAGCTGGCAACCCGGTAATCGCTATATAGAATTACCCGATAGAAAGATCAGCATTGGTTCTAAATATCCGATGTTATCGGCACAGTATATCCAATCTGTTAAAGGGCTATTTGGTAGTGATGCAGATTTCAGCAATTGGAATTTCAATGTTACTGATAATGTAAACCTGCGTTTGCAAGGACGGCTACGCTACAAATTAGGAATGGGCGGTTTTATCAATACTAATAATGTGGAACTACCTGACTATTTTCATTTCAATGGTAATTTGTCAACTTTTGCTACTGAGTATGTCAACAGTTTTCAGTTGCTTCCTATTTACCAGTATAGCAACACGGAGAAATTTTACACATTGGCGCATCTTGAACATAATTTCAATGGATTTCTTACAAATAAAATCCCCGGTTTAAAAAAATTGAATCTTTACCTGGTAGCAGGATTAAACGGTTTCTATATCAACAGCAATAAATACTATTACGAATATTTTGTTGGCTTCGATAATATCTTCAAGCAATTCCGGATTGATTTTGTGCAATCTTTTCAAAATGGCAGAGCCTGGCAAACCGGATTTAAACTTGGCCTGAGTCGCAATAGCGGCAGAAGAGCAGATGATTGGCCATAAATTTTATGTCACTAGCTGCATTGCTACTATCAACCCAGTTGCCCGTCCGAATGTCAGGACAGGGGGACGTCGCACTATTCATCGTCCGGTAACCTGTCTGCCGATAGTCAGGTTCTACTGAGCAAGTCGAAGTATCAGCATTTGCGAATACTTAAATGATTATCTCCAATAACATGAGCTTCAGAAAGGCAAATGACTCCTAGGGTTTCCTCCTTTTCTCTTTTAACCTCTTAGCTTATCTTTGCCATGCTTTAAAAATTTTGCCCAACCTGCAATTGGGTTCCGATAATTATCGGAATAAAATTTAAACTCATGGCACAATTACACAACCGCATCTCCCGTAAGGAGTTGAAGGAGAAAATCCTCAACGATCCAACTCCCCGTACTACCATTTCATTTTATTGCTACTTTAAAATTGAAGACCCCGAAGTTTTCCGGAATACCCTGTATAAGGATTTAAAAGAAATAGGAGTGTTGGGCCGCATCTACGTGGCGCAGGAAGGAATTAATGCGCAGATCAGTGCTACAACAGGAAACCTTGAAACATTCAGAGCTTATCTGTATGCTATTGAACCACTCAATGGAATTCGTTTGAACATAGCGGTGGATGATGATGGTAAATCATTTTTCGTATTGGATGTAAAAGTTCGGAAAAAAATAGTGGCTGATGGAATTGATGATCCTGCTTTCGATATGCAAAACAAAGGCCGCTATGTAGATGCCACGCAAATGAATGAGTTGATGCAGCAGGAAGGCACTGTTGTTATTGATATGCGCAACCATTATGAATACGAGGTTGGCCACTTTGAAAATGCACTAGAAATACCCAGCGATACATTCAGGGAACAATTGCCAATGGCTGTTAATATGATGAAAGCCGATAAAGACAAAAATATCATCATGTATTGCACTGGTGGTATCCGTTGCGAAAAAGCATCAGCTTATATGCTGCACCAGGGTTTTAAAAATGTATTTCATCTCGAAGGAGGCATTATTAACTATGCCCGCCAGATAAAGGAAAATGGATTAGATAGTAAATTCATTGGAAAAAATTTCGTTTTTGATGAAAGGTTGGGAGAGCGGATCACTCCAGATATTATTGCACAATGTCATCAATGCGGTAAGCCTGCCGATACACATGTTAACTGTGTTAACGATGCTTGTCATTTATTATTTATTCAATGCGATGAATGCAAAGAAAAAATGAAAGGTACTTGCAGTGATGATTGCCTGAACTTTATTGAACTTCCGGCAGAGAAACAAAAAGAGTTGCGTTCGGGAATTGATAAAGGAAGAAATGTCTTTAATAAATCTAAAGTGCTCAAGCCAAATGCCAGTAGAAAATAGAAATAGGGCGTACTAAACATATTTTTTATTTTTCAATATGTGTTGCAAATATTTGATAACTAAGATTACTAAGTTGTCAAGAATCTTTTATATACAATATCGTTCGCCAGGAATCGTTTAGCTAAATCCATACAACAGCAGATATCGTATTTTCTTTACCCAGTTACCGGTAGCTGAAAATTACTAACCGGTATTTTTTGTCCGTATGCTACGAAAACCCATCCGAACCAATTTTTTTCGTACCATGAATACATTACTGCAACCGCTGGTAGGGCTCTACTTGTTTATACGACATATTGGCGTTACTCCTGAATTAGATGATTATGAAAAAAGAAAATTAGCCATTTTCAATATTCTCAATTCCGTGGGAATTATGAATGGAATTGTAATTCCCATTGCCGGATTATTTAATAACGACAAATTACCAGCTTTAGCCTGGATAGTTGCTTTTTCCCCTGCGGTGATCAGTGGCATTGCTTTGTTGGGAACCTATTACAAGAGATATGAGCAAGCCAAAATGGTTTATTTTATTTTTTACCCTTTGGTAACGGCATTAGCTTATGCAACAAATATTGATATTGGAATTGAACTGTTTTTTATTGTGTATGGTGTATTAGCCATATTTCTCCTTAAAAAAATTATTAATGCAATTGTATCTTTTAGTTTTTCTATTGCGTTATACCTAACTGTTTTTGTTGTTTGGCATAACTATGATTTGAAATTGATTGACCTGAATCCGGGGTTTTACTTTTTTAATCACCTGCTGGCAGCCACATTTATTTTTTTAAGCCTGTATCTTTTTAAAACGGAAAACAATGGCTACCAGTTCATGCTTCTAAATAGAAATACAGAGCTGGAAAATAGCAAAAGGGAAATAGAAGAGCAGAAATTGGAAATTGAGAAAAAAGCAATTCAGTTAGAAAAGCAAACTATTGAATTAAAGGAATTAGATACTTTAAAGAACAAACTTTTTTCTGTTATATATGCAAGAGTATGATTTACCGGGCGATGATATAAAAGTAATGATACCTGATGTTGTTACAGACTTAAATTATACCACAGGGCTTATGGAAAACCTGCTGCAATGGGCCAAAAGCCAGATGCAGGCAGATGCGTTAAAGCCGCAATTAATTAATGTATCTGAGTTGATAAGAGAAGTAATGCAATTATTACGATTACAGGCGGACACTAAAAAGGTATTCCTTGAAAGTAAAGCAAGTGAGCCAGTTTATATTTATGCAGATAGAGATATGGTAAACCTGGTGCTTAGAAATTTGCTTTCCAATGCAATTAAATTCACCCCGGAGAATGGGTATGTATTTCTCGGTGCAAACGAAACAGATTCTTTTGTAGAAGTGTTTGTGCAAGATACCGGTACAGGTATGAGTGAAGAAGTAATGCAGAACATCAATGCAAGTAATTATTTTACAACCAAAGGTACCGCCAATGAATCAGGTACCGGACTGGGATTAATGCTATGCAAGGAATTTCTGGCAAAAAATGGCGGTCGTATGTTTGTAGAAAGTGAAATAGGGAAGGGCAGCGTTTTTTCTTTTACACTTCCGGGAAATAACTAATTTTTTTTGCTAATTAGTAGCGATCCATTTTATGCAAACTGGTTTGCCTAAAGAAATTCGGTTGCCGGTATCTGTTAATAAGCCTGTCGCTGAGTCTCTTTTAAAAATTACAATTTCATCACTATTCTGGTTAGCAACCAATAGAAACTTCTCTGTTGGATCAAAATTAAAATTGCGGGGCGTTTTACCTAATACTGATTGGTGTCCAATAAGAGTTAGTGTGCCTTTCTTTTTATCAATACTGTAAATGGCAATGCTGTTTGAGTTACTACGATTGCTGGCATATAAAAACTTTCCATCGGATGACACATGAATATCTGCACTCCCTGCAAAACTGGTATCGCCGGCGGGCATGCTGCTAATACGTTGAAGTTCTTTTAACTTTCCTTTTTTATAACCAAAACTTACAACAGTGCCACTAAGTTCTTCAATTAGGTAGGCAAACTTGTTACCGGGCTTAAATGTAAAATGTCTTGGCCCTGAACCGGGTGCAGATTCAGCGAAAGGTTCTTTTGCAGGAGTTAACTTTCCAGAGTTTGCGTCAAAAGCATAGATCATTACTTTATCTATTCCTAAGTCTGGCACAAAAAGCCATTTGTTATCTGCGGATATAACAGTGCAGTGTACATGTGGCCCTTTTTGCCGATCCTTATTTGTACCACTGCCTGTATGTTGTATTGTTGAAATAGCGGCACCCACCCCGCCATTTTCTAAAACAGGTAATACAGATACACTTCCACTGGTGTAGTTGCCTGCAAAAACCCATTTGCCTGTTTTATCTACTTCTACATAGCAGGGATGATCGCCGCCGGATGGTTGTTGGTTAATTAGTGTTAATGCTCCTGTTTGTTTATTAAATGAAAAAGCAGTTATGTTTCCACCTGCATTGTTGTTGCCAGTTTCCTCTACTGCGTACACAAATTTTTCATCGGGAGATATAGCCACATACGATGGATTAGACGTTTTAACTTGTGTAATTTTTTTAACAGAGCCATCCACACTGTTAAAATTGTAAACATATACACCTTCGCTTTTTGGAGAATTATATGTACCTGCTATTAAATAATGTGTTTGCGTAAAAGCAGGCTGGATAAGGGTTGTGAATAGGATGGCTATTACCGGCAGCTTCATGTTTTATTGTTTTGTACTACTGTGAATATCCTGCTTTCTGTTGATTTTAACAAACCTCTTTTTTGCTTTTTAAAAATTGGCACAGTCTTGTAATTATAGTTTGCGGCAACAATATTTTTTAAAAATAAAATCAAACGCCATGAAAAAAATATTTACACTTTCAGCTGTTTTATTAACAGCAACCATTTTTTTAAGCAGCTGTTATCGTGATAATAACATTCCTGCCAACAACGAAAACTACTGGCTCTCTAAAGAGCAAGGAGAGGTTGTATACAGCGACAGTTATTGCAACTATTATGTAATTGAAACGTATAATGGTTTCGCTGTTGTTAGAGCTTATGGAAGCTATAAGCCATTTGAAGGAAGTATTGTGTATGGAAATTTCAGTGCACAAGGCACAAGAGATTTGTACAACTATACTAATAGGGTTGTATTTACAGGAACGATAACGGATTACTGGTTGTCTTACCAGGAAGCTCAGGATGCTTTGGATTATTATTGTCCTGTTTATGGAAAAGGTACAGCAGCCGCCACTCCAAGAGTATTTAAAAAAGCAACTACTGTTAAAAGCAGTAAGTAAATTGATTTAATATCAGTGCAGCTTGTATTTTTTAAAATACAAGCTGCACTTTTTTATTCTTTATAGAGAAGCAAGAGATTTTGAAGTGAGTTCAAATATTTCTTCGTCGCTAATATCAACAGGCTTAAAAGATTTACCGATAACTTTTTCGTATAGTTCTATATATCTTTTTGAAATTGTGTCGATCCATTCATCATTCATGGTTGGTACAGTTTGACCTTCTTTGCCCATAAAGTCATTAGCGATAAGCCACTCTCTCACAAATTCTTTGCTCAGTTGTTTTTGACGTTCACCCTTTTCCTGTCTTTCTTCAAAACCATCTGCATAAAAGTATCTTGAACTATCGGGAGTATGAATTTCATCCATCAGGTAAATTGTATCACCAATTTTTCCAAATTCATATTTTGTATCTACAAGAATAAGTCCTTGTTTGGCTGCAATTTCTTTACCACGGTTAAAAAGCCTTAGTGCATAGTCGCTTAATGTTTGCCAATCAACCTCGGTAGCTAAACCTTGTTTTATAATTTCTGCCGGGCTTATGTCTTCATCATGTCCATGCTCGGCTTTGGTACTTGGTGTAATAACAGGAGTGGGGAAGTAGTCATTTTCTCTCATTCCTTCGGGCATTGAAGCTCCGCAAAGTTCCCTACCGCCTGCGGAATAAGTTCGCCAGGCATGTCCGGTAAGATTTCCTCTTACTACCATTTCGATCTTAAATGGCACACATCTTTTCCCAATCGAAACTTGCGGAGCAGGCACTTTTAATAACCAGTTAGGACAAATATCTCTGGTTGCGTCCAGCATATAAGCAGCAATTTGGTTTAAAACCTGGCCTTTGTAGGGTATTTGGCGGGGTAAAATTACATCGAAAGCCGAAATACGATTAGATGCCACCATTACCAATAATTGTTCGCCGATTGAGTAAACATCACGAACTTTACCGCTGTAAAATTTAGTTTGGTTTGGAAAAGAAAATTGAGCCATAACCGAAAGTAGCGAGGGGTAAAAAAACAGCCAATTACGACTGCCTCAAGATTTCAACAATTTATCCTTTCCCCTTAAAAATTAAATTTTTAGATAAACTATACAATGCTTATTTTTCCGTCAAATTGCAAACCAAAATTTCCTATTTATGAGAAAAAGCTACCGCTATTTAGCTGCCTGGCTGATGGCTGTCTTGTTTTCGATTGCTGCTAATGCTCAGACAGTTACTGTTTCTGGAACTGTTCGCAACGAATCATCCAAAGAGAGTGTTCCATCAGTATCTGTGCGTATTAAAGGAACAGAACAGGGTACCTACACAGATCCCAATGGGGCATTCAGTCTGAAAGTGTCTAAACTTCCCGTTACACTAGTCTTTACTTCAATTGGCTACATGGATCAGGAGGTTACAGTTTCCGATGCTTCTAAAGCCATAAGTGTTGACTTTAAAGTGAATAATGCTTTAGGACAAGAAGTAGTAATTGCAGCGACAAGAGCTCCTCAGCGTATTATTGAGTCGCCTGTTACTGTTGAAAGAATGAGCAGCAGTACTATCCGTAGTAATCCGGCTGCAACTTATTATGAAGGATTAGCAAATTTGAAAGGTGTTGATGTACATACAGCAAGTCTTACTTTCCGCACCGTAACTACCCGTGGATTTGTTAGTAGTGGTAACACCCGTTTAAATCAATTGGTAGATGGTATGGACAACCAGGCTCCGGGTTTAAACTTTGCGGTTAGCAGCATCGTTGGACTTACGGAGCAGGATGTTGATAATATTGAAATTCTTTCTGGTGCATCTTCAGCACTATATGGTTCTGGTGGTATGAATGGAACAGTTCTTATATCCAGCAAAAACCCATTCAAATACCAGGGATTAAGCTATAATATCAAGCAGGGCATAATGCATGTAGATGGGAAGCAAAGATCTGCTGCACCTTATTATAACTGGTCAATGCGTTATGCAAAAGCTATTAACGATAAATGGGCTTTTAAAATAACGGGGGAGTTAACAAAAGGTAATGATTGGCAAGCTGATGATTATCGAAACAAACAACAGCTTGGTATTTTAAGTTCTGTTGTTGGTGGTAACCGTACAAACGATCCAAACTTTAACGGTATTAATCAGTATGGAGATGAAACCAGTTTTAGCTTAGATGCATTTTCTTACTTCTTTCAGGATCAAACAAGAAGGGGAATTTTAGCAAACACCGGTAATCAAATTGATGTAGTAAATCTTTTAAATATTTATTACAATGCCATCGGCAATCCTGTTTACCCTACGAATGCACAAAGAGACGGCTTTTACACATTTGCTCCATTTGGGGCACTTGTATTAGGTACTATTAATAATCCGGCATTAAAGCCTTCAATTGATCAAATGTTCCCGGCATACAATGGCTTGAAGAATGGTTATTATAGAAATACCAGTGTTTCAAGAACCGGGTATAACGAAAGAGATTTGGTTGATTACAATACTATTAATGCAAAAGTAACTGGCGCATTACATTGGAAAATAACAGATAAAATAGAAGCATCCTGGAATACCTATTTCGGTACCGGTACTACTGTTTATACAGGTGCTAACCGCTATTCACTTCGTGGCTTCAAAATGGCTCAGCACAAACTGGAGTTCAAAGCCAATAATTGGATGCTTCGTGGTTACACTACTCAGGAAAATGCTGGTGACTCTTATATTGGCGATGCAGTTGGTGCTTTTTTAAATGAAGCAGCAACTCCTAGTGCTACATGGTTCGGTACTTATGCAGCAACTTTTTCTGAAACAAGACGTGCCATGGGACAAGGACTTGTTCCAATGCAAAGTGATATAACTATTCATAATAATATCCGTGCACAATTAGATGCTAATAGAATTATGCCTGGTACCCCTCAGTTTAATACAATAGCAAATCAAATAAAAAATACTCCTGTAAATAAACCCGGCGGTTCTAAATTTTTAGATAAATCAGATTTATGGGCAGCCGAAGGTCAGTTGAATTTATCTGATGCACTCCGTTTTTCTGATAAGCTTGAGGTGATTACCGGAGCACAATGGAAACAATGGGCAATGAATTCTCAGGGTACTATATTCGCCGACACAGCAGGTTCTATAAAGATTAATGAGATTGGCGGTTATATCCAAATTAAAAAGAAATTGCTAAATGATGTGCTGACTTTAATGGCGTCAGGCCGCTATGATAAGCAAACTAATTTTGAAGGTAAATTTACTCCCAGGCTTGCTGCGGTTATAAAAGTAGCAAGGGATAATAATATCCGGTTGTCTTATCAAACTTCATATCGTTTTCCATCCAACCAAAATCAGTATATAAACTTACGAATAGGTGGTGGAAGCACTTTCTTAATTGGGTTATTGCCTGAATTTCAGAATTTGTACAAACTAAATTCTAACAAACCTGGTTACACTACTGCCAGCGTATTGGCTTATCGTGCCGGTACACTTGCTGATTCAAGCAGATTGGTAAGAGCAACTTATAATGATGTAGTTCCTGAAACTGTTAAGTCATACGAGATTGGGTACAAAGGAATTATTGCTAAAAAATTATTAGTTGATGCTTATTTCTACTATAGTAAATATGACAACTTCCTGGTGAATCAGGCTGTTGTACAGGGAGCTACTACAGGTTTCCAGTTTGAAACCTATTCTAACTTTAGCAGCAACAGTCTTTCTTATACTCAAAATTCTGCACAATCTGTTAAGTCAACTGGTTGGGGTATTGGACTTGAGTATAAAGTAATACAGAACTTTATGTTGTATGGTAACTTATTTTCTGATGTATTGAGAGATGTGGCTCCTGGTGATATTACTTTCTTCAATGCGCCTAAGTACAGGTATAACATTGGTGTACGTAATGATAATGTATGTAAGAACATTGGCTTTAACATAATAATGAGATGGCAGGATAATAACTTTTACGAAGGTACTTTCGTAACAGGCACACTTCCATATTTTGCTTCTGTAGATGCGCAGGTTACTTATAAGCCTAAAGGAACGAAAAGTACTTTCCGTGTAGGTGGAACTAACCTTGGCAACAACTACTACCGCACAGGTTATGGTAGCCCGGCAGTGGGTGGCTTATACTATATGAGCTATGGCTGGAATTTGTAATAATTAACGACTTGGGTTTTAAGTATACAGGTCCCGGAGTAATCCGGGACCTTATTTTTTTTTTAATTGGATCAGATTTAATTACTCAATACAAACACATTGATATTCACCCTTGTATTTTCCAATCCTACTTCAATCTCTATTTGTTCTTTGCAAAATACCAGCAACTCGGTAATAAAATGCTTAGCCATTAATCGCTGTGGTGTGCTTAAGATTATAGTGCATTTTTTTGAAAGAAGAGAATTGACAGCCACCAGCAGTTCGTCAAATTGAGCTGGATTGTAGTTGATATCACTCAACAATACTATTTCTGGTGGTGGAATTGGTGCCAGGTTATTCCAATCAATAATACAGCTCTTCGTATTTTTTAATTGATGATGATTGATTGATTGCTCTATCAATGCAACAGCTTCTGCTTCTATATCGCTGATGCAAACCGCTTGTGCATATGGGGCACAAAAAATACCCGGTAGTCCGGGACCTGCGGCCAGCTCAAGTACTTTTTTATTTTGAATATAGTGAAGATTGTTTGCTAAGAATGTGCAAAGCCCAATGGCGGCTGGCCAAACTTTTGCCCAATAAAATGAGCCGGCTTCTTTTTTTTCTTTTTTGTATGCCGTTATTAATGAAGCAGGATCTGGCACATATATCTCAAGCGATTTGTTACCGATGAAAAATGTTTGAAGAACAGGTGGATATGCCATGAAAAAATTTGGTGCCTGCAAATGGAGGATGGGCTAATACCGCTAACTCAATGTTTTTGTAACCTGCCCGATCATATAACCATTATGGTAAATTTGTAACGTGTAATTTCCTTTTTCATACTCCGAGGCATTCAAAGAAAATATTAATCGTTTTGCTTCTCCTCGCAGGTACTCAAACCGTACTTTTCGTGTAAAATTCATTTTACTGCCGTTATGTAGGGTCATCATAGAACTGGCTTCCCATACATCGTCATTTTTCAGGAGTTTACCATTGGGTTGTATGATCATTACATACACATCGGCATTTTTATACTCATTCAAATTATTCTGCACGGCAAATGAAATTACCATCTTGCTGGTTTTTTTGGCAAGATTAGTTTCCTGTTCTTTATCATTTTTAACAGTAACCGGCGAAAATTTTATTTCCGATGCTACAAATACTGAGGCAAGGTTTACTTTTTCTGTGAGGCTTTTGTTTTCTTCATCCAGTTTTTTCATGTTTTGCTGCAAGCCTACTATTTCTCCGGAAAGCTGCAACATTACATCACTTAGCCTTTGCTTTTCTTCTTCCATTGAATCTTTCTGACCTTCCAATTCATCAACCATTTGTTGCAGCTCAGCAATTTTTTCTTTTGCAAGAGTGAGATCGGCAGCGGAAGCCCCCCTTTTTTTTAGGATACCATCAATCTCGTTTTTAAGCGTATAGATTTCATTAAGCTTAGTGCCCAATTGGGTTTTTAAGGAATCGGCAGTGGTGCGAGTAGAATCGAGCCGTGTATCCAATGTATTAATGGTAGCTGTATAAATTTTTTGTAATGAATCCTGTATGCCTTGTGCAACGGCAGTAGAATCTTTTATAAAGACTTCTTTTATCCGGCTACTGTATTGGGTTTTGTCGTAAAGATGATACACCCATGTTCCCACAAGGCCAGTAGAAAGTAATACTAATAGTATGGTTTTAATATCTTTCATCGCCTCAATCTAAGTATTTGATAAATGCAGCCAACAAAAAAGAGTCCACATTGTTGAAAACAAAATTTATTTGGTAATAGTATCGTCCACATAGGCAGAAACCCATCCCACCTGGCCATTTTTTACAAGAAAAAATTGTTTGGTTTCAAAGGCCGATTCAAATTGGCGCATAATTTTTAGTAAAAGCCCAACACCGGCCATCAATGATTTTTGATCAAATACCTGGTGTACTCTTTTAGCTTCTTTTTGTATTAACTCTTTTTCCTCAACCATGTTTACAGTAGCAGATAGAGAAGAAGGCGATAAGGAATTATAGTTTTTATATATTTTTTCAGCGAATTTTTCAACTTCATTGAAACTAACAGAGACAACAGGATTTTCTATTAGCTCAGGATGCAGTAACGTTGCCACTGCCCATGCGATACCACCACTAACAGCAATATTGTCACTTAATGAAAAAGCACCACTGGAGTTAACTGCGTAAATTATTTCAGAATTTTCAGCACTCCATAGAACCCTTGTTAGTTGTTTATGATAATTGCCAAGGGTTTTATCTTCCGTGCAACGTTTATCGGTTTCATTCGTAGTACTTTTTGTACCCCAGTTAAGCTGGAAAAGCTTAAAATTTTTTTTATTCCCATCAGGAAAAAAGCCACCTTTTGTATTTCCACTTCCTATATCTACCAGGAACGTAGTGTAACGCCTTGCTTCAGGCACTATACCAAGGTGAGAGAGCATGGCCTCTTTCATTACGTCTACAACTTCTACTTTGCGCCCGGGCTCTTTTATTTTGACCCTAAATGAATCAATCAGCTCATTAATCCATGCAGTTTTTTCTTCCTTTTCTGCTTGCATTTTCACACCGCTACTTATAACAGTGAAAATGCGATTAGCCGGAATTTTATAATCCGTTATAGCTGTTACAAAAAGGCTGTACAGGCCGTTTAATGTTGCATTAAAAGTGGTTTTTGAAAAAGAAATAAAGTCTGTGTTTACAGAAGTATCCTTTATAATATAAAAAGCACCACTACTTTGCGCATTTTTCCCAATTTCAATTACACTCATCTTAACTCCCTTAGACCCAACTTCTATACCCGTATAAGTATTGTTATTAATTTTGGGCTTTATACTGTTCTGGGCTGTAATATCTTGTACAAATGTTTGCAGTAAAAAAGCAATTATGAAAATGCGGGTTGAGTAGAGTTGTTGCATAATAAATATTTACAACTATAAAATTACTGTAATGTGGATCAGCTTAATGCTTTTCTCCTTGCTATTGAGCAATATGTGTAAAAAATGTGTTTAAGTGAAGGATCTCAATTTTATCGTATAAGTACTATAGGCGTATAAATAAAAAAAGCCGCTCCCGAATGAGAAACGGGAACGACTTTCTTGCAGGAGTTAACTGCTTTTAACCGAATAAACCACCTTTTTTTAGACTTCTTACACCTTCACCAATTTTGAAGCCATTATGATAAATTTCAATTTTATAATTGCCAGTATTAAAATCGTTTTGCTGAATAGGAAACTGTATTGGTTTACGGGTTCCTTGCTCATAATTTACCGGAATTTTTGCTGTAAAGCTTTTATCGCCATCTGCACGGGTGTTTAAAACATTGCCATTTTCAGATATAACTTTGCCATCAGGTGCAGTAACGATTAGATACATGTCTGCTGGGCCTGATTTAGCAATACGATTTTCTACATCGAAAGAAACTACCAATTTGTCAACTTTCTTTGCACTGGTAGTGCTTTTTTCTTTACCACTTTTCTTTTCGTTAATTGGAGTAATCTGGATATTTGAAGCGCTGAAAGTAGAAGCTACGTCAACAGTTTTTTCCAAATCTTCTTTTTCTGTTTTTGTAGTTGTAAGATTTGTTTCTAAATCAGCTTTCTCCTGTGTTAATGTTGTATTGGCAACGTTAAGCTCCTGGTTTTCGCCAGTAAGTCTGGTGACTTCTGCTTCAAGACTTCCAATCTGGTCATTCAGTTGAGCAATCATTGTTCTGGCTTTAGCCAACTGGGCTTGCGTTGCATTTTTATCATTTAGGATCTTTCGAATTTCTGCTTTGCGGGAATCGATATCTTTTTGTAAGGCACTTTTTTCTCCTTGTAAGGAATTGTTAGCACCAGTAATTGAGTCCAACCTGATTTCAGCCTCATCATACATTGCTCTGATAGAGTCCCGCTGAGACATATAAGAGATAGAATTTGTCTGTTCTTTTTTCAATTCTTCACCTGCTTTATTTTTGTCCCAAAGAAGGTAACCCCAGGTTCCCAAAAGGCCTGCTGCTAATAAACCTATCATAAGGTTTTTAGTGTTGTTGTTTTTCGCTGGCTTGTTGCTCTGTGGGGCACTCGCCGAAGGATAATTAGTGTCTGTCATAACGATTATTTTTTAGATTTTATATTTTGTTGGAATTTGGATTTAGTAGGGTGGTCGCTGGTTGCATCTCCTTTTGCTAAATCCGGTTTAAAATTCCGTTCGTGCCACAAAATTTCGAAAACCGTGCCAGAATAGACTCAAGTATTTATGAACAGCTGTTATTTTAAAGGCTGGCTTGTTCTGAAAGCCTGTATCTTAGCATTTTATGAGTGTGGAAAAGATAATAGCCGATTGGAAAAAAGGAACCTTCAAACCAATTTATTGGTTGGAAGGAGAAGAGGATTATCATATTGATAAGGTGATAAACTATGCCGAACAGCATATTTTAAGCGAAAGTGAATCTTCTTTTAACCTTTCCGTTTTTTATGGCAAAGATGCCAACTGGGCAGATGTGGTAAATGCCTGTAGACGTTATCCAATGTTTGCTGAACGACAGGTAGTGCTTTTAAAAGAAGCACAACAGATGCGGGAGATTGAAAAACTGGAATCATATGTTGAAAATCCACTGGCTTCAACCGTTTTAGTTATTTCATATAAAGAAAAGAAGTTAGATGCCCGTAAGAAATTTGCAAAACTTGTAAAAGAAAATGGAGTTCTACTTAGCACCAAAAAAATGTATGATAGCCAGTTGCCCGAGTGGACACAAGGGCTGCTGCAACAAAAAGGATATACCATTACGCAAAAAGGGCTGGCTTTACTTGTTGATCATATCGGAAACGACCTTTCAAGAATAGAAAATGAAATTGATAAGTTGTCTGTAAACCTCGGTAAGAGAACAACTATTACAGAAGATGATATTGAACAATACATCGGTGTAAGTAAAGACTATAATGTATTTGAATTACAAGCTGCATTAGCTTCAAAAGATTTGGCCAGAAGCATACAAATTATTCAGTATTTCGAGGCTAACCCAAAAGCTGCACCTATTCAATTGGTATTACCCTCTCTCTATAGTTTTTTTAGCAAAGTATTTATGATTTTTGGCGCAGGTGGGGGTGATGAAAAGTCCATTGCAGC